>NZ_JBNARB010000027.1:0-22932 GCF_049723235.1 Thermovenabulum sp.
TCGTCTTTTCCTTCGTCTCTTGCGCCTCAACGGCGCGCTTTTGTAATATATCATAACTGCAGCTGTGTTTTCAATCATCAAAAATCGCCTTATTCGACAATTATTTCTTATAATCTTTCATTAAGGTTATTATGCTCACTTTTTTAAATGTTTGCTTTGCCAAACAAAAATAAATATGCTATTTTTATGTTATTTTATTGATTTAATTTCTTCACGTAAATTAGTATCCCCTCTAAAAATTATTATTATTCCTCTTTATTCCATCCCGCTTTTCACCATAGTTTTAATCTTGCCTAAGGTACAAAAAACTATCCACCTCTTAAAAGGTGGATAGCCTAAAAAAGCTATGCTTTTGGTCTCATGGTCGGGAATAATATTACATCCCTTATGGAGTAGGAATCGGTTAAAAGCATAACGAGTCTATCTATCCCAATCCCGAGTCCTCCCGTTGGAGGCATTCCGTATTCCAGCGCGTTCACAAAATCCTCGTCAAACATATGGGCTTCTTCGTCTCCTGCTTCCCTCTCTTTAAGTTGCTGTAAGAATCTCTCCCTCTGGTCTATTGGATCATTTAATTCCGAAAAGGCATTCGCCATTTCCCTTCGAGTTATAAATAGTTCAAAGCGGTATGTAAAATCGGGGTTGTCCTCTTTTCTTTTAGCAAGGGGCGATATTTCTATGGGGTAATCAAGAATAAAAGTGGGTTGTACCAAATGCCCTTCTACTTTTTCTTCGAAAATAATGTTGAGGATTTTTCCTTTTGTATCCTTGTCCCCTATTTCCACATTTAAATCCCTGGCTATTTTTCGAGCTTCTTCATCAGTTTTTACTTCATCAAAATCAATTCCCGTATGTTTTTTAACCGCTTCTACCATCGTCATTTTCGTCCAGGGGGGCGTCAGGTCAATTTCTTCGCCCTGGTATACAATTTTTGTAGTCCCCAGTACCTTTTGTGCCACATGAGAAATCAGATTTTCCGTGAGTTCCATCATATCCTTATAATCCGCATAAGCCTGGTAAAGTTCGATCATAGTAAATTCGGGATTGTGTTTTATCGAAATGCCTTCATTTCTAAAGTCCTTACCTATCTCATAAACCTTTTCAAAGCCTCCGACTATAAGTCTTTTTAAGTAAAGTTCCGTTGCTATCCTCAAATATAAATCAATATCTAAAGCATTATGGTGAGTTATAAAAGGCCTTGCAGCTGCACCCCCGGCTATTGGAGTTAATATAGGGGTTTCCACTTCCATAAATCCTAAATTATCTAAGTAATCCCTTATGGCCTTTATTATCTTGCTTCTTATAATAAAGGTCTTTCTTACATCCGGATTTACTATTAAATCTAAGTATCTCTGTCTATATCTTAAATCTACATCTTTTAGCCCATGCCATTTTTCCGGAAGCGGGCGGAGGGATTTGGAAAGGAGAACTAATTTTTCTGCATTTAGCGAAATCTCTCCTTTATGCGTTCTGAATATCGTTCCTTCTACTCCTACTATATCCCCTATGTCTAATTTTTTAAAAAGTTCAAAGGTAAAATCTCCTACCCTGTCCTTTTTTATATATACCTGCAAGCGGCCTTTTTCATCCTGAATATCAAAAAAGGCCGCTTTTCCGTGTTCCCTTACCGCCATTATTCTTCCTGCTATTTTCGCCTGCTGGCCTTCTAATTTTTCAAATTCATCCTTTATTTCCTGACAATTGTGAGTCCTTTCATATTTTTGACCGTAGGGATTTATTCCCATAGATCTTAATTCTTCTAATTTATCAATTCTTGCCTTGATAAGTTCGTTTATCTCGCTTTCAAAGTGTTCCATCCTTTACCCTCCATCTATTTAATTTTATTTTTTTATCTCCTCTATTTTATACTTGATTTTCCCTATGGGTACCTGGACTTCCACCACATCTCCCTTTTTTGCCCCCATTAAAGCCTTGCCTACGGGAGACTCATTAGAGATTTTATATTCTATAGGATTTGCTTCTGCCGAACTTACCAGGGTATATTCAATAGTTTCATTTGTTTCAAGGTCTTTTATCAGCACTTTTGAGCCCAGTGTGACAACCTCGGTTGAAATATCCGCATCATCTATTACTTTGGCATTGCGGAGCTTTTCTTCGATCATCGCTATTTTCCCTTCCACGAAGGCCTGTTCATTTTTGGCTTCATCGTATTCTGAATTTTCACTAATATCTCCAAAGGCAATTGCCTGTTTAATCCTGTCTGCAACTTCTTTTCTCCTTACAGATTTTAAATACTCCAATTCTTCTTCCAATTTTTTTAACCCTTCCTGAGTCAAAACCACTTCTTTTTTATTCGCCATTCTTTTTCTCCCCTCTTACCAATAAAATTCTTCTTTTATTATGAATTTATTATTCATAAATAAGCGCTATTATTCTTAAATCTTTAAGGCTTTAATAAAGTTTTTTTGAATTTATACTTTTGTAATTATAATTCAGTGGAAATCCGATGTCAAGAATTTTCATTAATTTTTCATAGGCTTTATTTATACATTTATTTTAAAACCCTACGCAAAAATTATGCGTAGGGCCGAGGGGATTATCACCTTTCTTCTATATATTTTTCTGCCGAAACCGCAGCTATAGCGCCATCGGCAGCAGCAGTTATAACCTGCCTCAAAGACTTTTCCCTGATGTCTCCCGCGGCAAAAATACCCGGGACATTGGTAGCCATATTTTCATCGGTAATTATATAGCCTCTTTCGTTCAGGTTTACAAGTCCTTTTACGATATTGGAATTCGGCTCCCATCCAATAGCTACAAAAACGCCATCGGTAGGATAAGAAGTAATTTCCCCGGTCTTAATATTTTTTATCACAATTTCCTCTACCGCTTCTTGTCCCTTAACCTCTTTTACTACCGAGTCCCACAGGAATTTTATTTTTTCATTGGAAAAGGCCCTTTCTTGAAGTATCTTGGTAGCCCTTAATTCATTTCTCCTGTGTACTACCGTTACACTTTCCGCAAATTTTGTTAAGTAAAGGGCTTCTTCTATGGCAGAGTCTCCTCCACCTACAACTACTACCTTCCTGTCCGTATAAAATGCACCATCACAGGTAGCACAATAGGAGACCCCCCTGCCGGTAAATTCCTTCTCGCCTTTAACCATCAATTTTCTGGCTTCCGCGCCCATTGCAAGGATCACTGATTTTGCCTCTAATTGTTCATTTTTTAATTCTACGATAAAGCCATCATCCTTTGGTATTATCCTTTGAGCCTCTCCATTAACGAATTTTGCTCCGAACCTTTCTGCCTGCATTTTCATCGCTTCGGTAAGTTCCATTCCGCCTATACCTTCCACAAACCCCGGATAATTCTCAATCCTGTCGGTAATAGCCGCCTGTCCACCGGCATACATCTTTTCCACAACCAATGTCTTTAATCTTGCCCTTGCTCCGTAAATTGCTGCTGAAAGCCCTGCAGGACCTCCACCTATAATTATAAGATCGTGAGTCATTTTTATCCCCCTTTTTTATTAATTATTTATTTATTTTAACCTTTTATTTATTTAATTACCTTTTGTCTATAATTATATACCAATGAAAACCTGCAAAATAGTTTTTCTGAAAATAATTTAATATATATTTAATTGTCAATATTTTATCTTTTTAATTCAAAGAAAAAAGAAGGACTCCGTCCTTCTTTAACGTTTTGAGAATTGCGGGGCACGGCGTGCTTTTTTGAGCCCGTACTTTTTCCTTTCCACCATTCTTGGGTCCCTGGTTAATAGTCCTTCCTTGCGCAATACCGGTCTAAAAGATTCGTCAATTTGAAGCAGCGCCCTTGCAATGCCATGGCGTACAGCTCCGGCCTGGCCGGTAAATCCACCGCCCTCTACCTTTGCAACCACATCAAATTTCCCAAGAGTATTGGTAACTGCAAAGGGCTTTAAAACCTCTTGCCTTAAGGTTTCTAATGTAAAATACTCTTCAAAAGGCCTTTTGTTAATAGTAATCTGCCCGTTTCCCGGTTTTATCCAAACCCTTGCCACCGAGGTCTTTCTCCTGCCGGTGGTTAAGATAGCATCTTTCATCCTCTCGCTCCTTTCCTCCTATTATCCTTCAAAGGGTAATTCCTTTGGCTGCTGGGCTTGATGCGGATGTTCAGGCCCTCTGTAAACCCTTAACTTTTTAATCATCTTTCTGCCCAGGGAATTGTGAGGCAGCATACCCCAGATCGCTTTATATACAGCCTTTTCCGGTGCTCTCTTTAAAAAGCTCCTGTAAGTTTCAGCCTTTAATCCGCCGGGATACATTGAATGGCGGAAATAAATCTTTTTGTCCAGTTTTTTACCCGTTAAAATTACTTTCTCCGCATTTACTACGATTACGTGATCCCCGGTATCCACATGAGGAGTATATATGGGTTTATGCTTTCCTTTCAAAATTTTTGCCACCTGAGCTGCGAGCCTTCCAAGGGGTTTATCAGCGGCATCTATGATATACCATTCGCGTTTAATCTCACCTTTTTTAGCCATGAAGGTTTTCATTATATCCCTCCTTAATCACAAGGTTATTTTATTAACTTTTTTTTTTAATGTCAAGCTTAATCGTAAATCACTTTCTCAAGAAACAATCCGTTGGCCGGCAGAGTAGGACCTGCTCTTTTCCTGTCCTTTGATCTAATTATATCCGGAATTTCGTTCGGTTTTATCTTTCCAATTCCCACCATCAAAAGAGTTCCCGCAATGATCCTTACCATATTGTATAAAAATCCATTAGCTTCTATTTCTACAGTTATCAGGTCCTTTTCCTTATAAATCTCCAGCCTTTTTACATTTCTGACTGTATTTTTTACGCTGCTTTGAGAAGACATAAATGCGGAAAAATCGTGTTCACCTACAAAGCATTCCGCCGCCTGCTTCATTGAAGGTATATGAAGCTGGTAGGGATAAAAATAGCTGTACATCCTGTAAAAGGGTGATAAATACATGGAATTGTATATATTATAGGTATATACTTTGGATTTTGCGCTATACCTGGCGTGAAAATCTTCTGGAACGATTTCTGCGTTTTTTATAACGATATCCGGTGGTAACTGGCTGTTTATAGCACAGGGTAATCTTTCCACAGGAATGCGGGTGTTAGTATGAAAATTTGCCACCTGTCCCCTTGCGTGAACGCCGGCATCCGTTCTGCCCGCTCCAATTAATTTTATTTCTTCACCGGTAATTTCCCCTATGGCCTCTTCCAGTACTTCTTGAACCGTTAAGGAATTTTTTTGTTTCTGCCACCCGTGGTAATTTGTACCATCATATTCTATTTCTAATTTAATATTCATTGATTTTGCCACCTACCACAAAAACCTGCTGGCAACACATCCTCCCACCATTACCGCGGTAATCATAAATGCCAGTACATCATTTGCAGTCATTTTCAGTTCTTTCATCCTGGTCCTGTTTTCTCCACCCTTATAGCATCTCGATTCCATGGCCATTGCCAGTTCATCCGCACGCCGGAAGGCACTTACAAAAAGGGGGACTAATATAGGCACAAGACTTTTAGCCCTGTTTATGATGTTTCCGCTTTGAAAATCAGCACCCCTTGCCATCTGCGCCTTCATAATTTTGTCCGTTTCTTCTAAAAGTGTAGGAATAAAACGTAATGCAATGGTCATCATCATTGCCAGCTCATGGGCAGGTACTCCTACGCGCTTAAAGGGTTTTAAAAGGTATTCTATCCCATCGGTCATCAATATAGGAGAGGTGGTCAAGGTTAAGAGTGACGTACCGACTATTAGAAATATCAATCTTAAGGCCATAAAAACGCCCTGATAAAGCCCCTCATAAGTAATATCAAAGGGCCCTATCTCGTACAATATCCTTCCCTTTATCATAAAAATATTCAATACAAAGGTCAGTAAAATTATAAAAAGCAATGGCCTTAAGCCTTTGATCATGTACTTTATAGATATTTTCGAATACAGGGCTGAAAGTATTATAAAAATAACAGGGAATATATACCCAGAAAAATCATTTATTACGAACAGCACTATCATGAACACAAAGGTTATTATTATTTTGGTCCTGGGGTCCAGCCGGTGGATAAAGGAATCTCCGGGAATGTACTGCCCTATGCTAAGCTCGCGCATAGCCTTTCCCCCTTATTACTTTTAAAATGGCCTTTTTTGCTTCCTCCACGGTGAGCACATCGGTTGGTACATCCCATCCTCTTTCCCTCAGTCGGTACATAAGATGAGTAATCTGAGGAACATCGAGGCCTATGGAAGAAAGGCCTTCCCGGTCCTTAAAAATCTCCTTCGGGGTTCCGCACTTTACCAACTGGCCTCTGTGAAGAACCGCAATTTTATCCACCAGCCTTGCAATATCTTCCATGCTGTGAGATACGAGAATAATGGTCATTTCATACTTTTTCCTGAGATAGACTATTTCTTCTAATATCTCATCCCGCCCTTTGGGATCAAGTCCTACCGTTGGTTCATCCAGTACAAGGACTTTGGGTTTCATAGCCAGGACTCCGGCTATTGCCACCCTTCTCATTTGCCCACCGCTCAATTCAAAGGGAGACCTATCCTTTACCTCCCGGTAATCCAATCCCACGGCCTCTAAAGCATCTTTTACCCTTATCGTTATTTCCTCTTCCGTGAGCCCCATATTTTTTGGTCCAAAAGCTACGTCTTTTTCCACAGTTTCTTCGAAAAGCTGGTGTTCGGGGTATTGAAAAACCAACCCTATCTTTTGCCTGATTTCTTTTAGATTTACCTTTTTATCGGCAATGTTAACGCCATCAATTATAATCTCTCCGGAAGTAGGTCTTAAAAGACCGTTCAAATGTTGAATTAGCGTTGATTTTCCGGAACCGGTATGCCCTATTAACCCCCAAAATTCACCATCGCTTATTTCCCAGTTAATGTCTTTTAATGCTACGGATTCAAACGGCGTCCCGGGCATATATATATGTGAAAGGTTTTTTATAATAATCGGCATAAACATTCCACCATTTCGTCTATTGTCAAAATATCGCCTCTTACATCCAGGCCTTCTGCCCGAAGACTGTTAGCCAGCTCCGTAACCTGGGGTACATCCAGGCCAATTTGCTTTAACCTTTCCACCTTTGAAAAGATATCCTTTGGGCTTCCTTCCATTACAATTTTGCCCTTTTCCATAACGAAAACCCTATCGGCTTGAACCGCTTCTTCCATAAAGTGGGTAATGAGTATGATGGTTTTATTCTCTTCCCGGTTCAGTTTTTTTATCGTGTTGTTGACTTCCCTTCTCCCCACGGGGTCAAGCATAGCAGTAGGCTCATCCAGAATAATGTAATCGGGCTTCATGGCAAGAATTCCTGCTATTGCAACCCTCTGTTTTTGGCCGCCGGATAAGAGATGGGGGGCTTTCTGGGCGAATTCATAAAGCTCCACGGTTTTCAGAGCTTCATATACCCTTTTCCTGATTTCTTCGGGTGGGATTCCCAGATTTTCCGGGCCAAAGGCCACATCTTCCTCTACTATTGTAGCCACTATTTGATTGTCAGGATTTTGGAAAACCAAACCCGCTTTCTGCCTTATATCCCAAATCCTATCCTTATCCCTGGTATTTAATCCGTCTACCCATACATCACCTTCCGTGGGGGTAAAAAGGCCGTTAAACAATTTTGCAAGGGTAGACTTTCCAGACCCATTGGGCCCTATAATAGCTACGAATTCTCCCTTTTTTATTGTTAAATTTATTTCCTTCAGGGCAAGATCTTTACTTTGAGAGTACTGGTAGAAAACATTTTCCAGCCTGATTTCGGCGGCCATTGTAAAGCCCCCTTTACCATATATAAGAGCTCTCCTGGTCCTTCCAGCGAATTTTTTATATTAATTCCAGAACCACCAGTTCCGCGGAGTCTCCCCTTCTCGGTCCGATTTTTACTATTCTCGTGTAGCCGCCATTTCGGTCCTGGTATTTTGGAGCAATTTTATCAAAAAGTTCTTTTACCGTGGTTTCATCAAGAACCTCTGCCAGCACCAATCTCCTGGATGCAAGATCGTTTTTCTTCGCTGTTGTAATAATTTTTTCCGCAATACTCCTTACTTCCTTAGCTCTCGTCTCGGTGGTAATTATCCTGCCGTGTCTTAAAAGGGATGTTACAAGATTGCGGAGCATCATTTTTCTGTGTCCGCTATCCCTGCCCAATTTTCTCATTTCTCTTCCCTCCTTACTTTTGCTCCTCTTATGCGTCTTCTGATTTTTTCAATGAAAGATTCAATGCTGCGAGTTTTTCTTCCACTTCCTCCAAGGATTTCTTACCCAGGTTTCTTACCTTCATCATATCTTCAGGTGTTTTCTGGATAAGTTCTCCTATGGTGTTTATTCCCGCCCTCTTCAAACAGTTATAAGAGCGGACGGACAAATCCAGTTCTTCTATCGGCATTTCAAGAAGTTTTTCCTTTTCATCCTTTTCCTTTTCTACCGGAGCTTCCACTTTTTTCGTCATCTCCGATAGTCCTGTAAACAATCCAAAGTAATTTATCAGGATTTTTGCGGCTTCGCTAACCGCCTCATCGGGTTTTATAGTGCCGTTTGTCCATACTTCTAAGGTTAGCTTATCATAGTCCGTAACATAGCCTACACGGGTATGTTCCACCGTATAATTCGCCTTGATTACAGGTGTGAAAATTGAATCAATGGGTATTACTCCAATTGGTTGCCCGGGTTTTTTGTTTTTCTCTGCGCTGACATAGCCCTTTCCTTTTTCAAGGGTAAGTTCCGCAAAGAATCTCGCATCTTTTTCAAGAGTTGCTATGTGGTGATCCTTATTCACTATTTCCACATCCGCATCGCATATAATATCCTCAGCGGTGACTTCTCCCTCTCCCTGAGCTTCGATTCTGAGAATCTTTGGTTCATCCGTATACATCTTAATTGCCAATCCTTTTATGTTAAGGATAATTTCTACCACATCTTCCAGAACTCCTGGAATTGTGGAAAATTCGTGCTGAACTCCGTCTATCTTTATTGATGTTACTGCTGCACCGGGTATTGATGAGAGCAAGACCCTTCTGAGAGAATTGCCAAGGGTTGTGCCGTAGCCTCTTTCCAGGGGCTCGATTACCAATTTTCCGTAGGTATTATCCTCGCTGACCTCAACCAATTCTATCCTTGGCTTTTCAAATTCATTCATAATGTTCTATTTACCCTCCTTGCTAAAAAATCCACTGAGGGCTTAATTATTTGGAGTAGAGCTCTACTATCAGGTGCTCCTGCACCGGTATATCGATATCTTCTCTATTGGGTACCCTTAATACCTCTCCCGTAAGCGTATCGTAATTCACCGACAGCCAATCGGGCACTATTCTTGTTCTGCCCAGTTCGGCTATTTCTTTGAAAAATTCAAGATCCCTGCTCTTTTCCCTTACCGCTATTATGTCTTTTGCTCTTACCTGATAGGAAGGTATTGTTACCTTTTTCCCGTTCACTTCAATGTGTCCGTGCCTTACAATCTGTCTTGCCTGAGTTCTGGATTTGGCAAATCCCAATCTGTAAACCACATTATCCAGCCTTAACTCTAATAGCCTTAAAAGGTTTTCACCCGTAACGCCTTTTTGTCTGGTAGCTCTTTCGAAATAAATTCTGAACTGATTTTCCAGAACTCCGTATATTCTTTTAGCCTTTTGCTTTTCACGAAGCTGTATTCCGTATTCGGAAAGCTTCTTTTTAACCTGCCCGTGCTGACCGGGAGCATAACCGCGGCGCTCAATAGCGCACTTGGGAGTATAGCAGCGTTCTCCCTTTAAATACAGCTTAATACCTTCTCTGCGGCATTGACGGCAGGATGGTCCGGTATATCTTCCCATTCTGATCCCTCCTTAAAATTGTTATACTCTTCTTCTCTTAGGTGGCCTGCAGCCGTTATGGGGTATGGGAGTAACATCTTTAATTACAGTGATTTCAAGCCCTGCTGCTTGAAGCGACCTTATGGCAGCTTCCCTTCCTGGTCCGGGCCCTTTTACATACACTTCCACGGTTTTTAACCCGAAATCTGCTGCTTTTTTTGCAGCTGCTTCAGCGGCCAACTGAGCAGCAAAAGGTGTACCCTTTCTTGACCCTTTGAATCCTACCGTGCCTCCACTCGCCCAGGTCAAAGGATGACCTGCCTCATCGGTTATGGTTACGATAGTATTATTAAAGGTTGAATGAATATGAGCCTTCCCCTTTTCTACGCGTTTTTTATCCTTGCGCCTTTTCACAACAGCCACTTTTTATTCACCCCCGCTAAAAATTATTTGCTTCGCCTTGTACCTACCGTCTTGCGCGGTCCTTTCCTTGTCCTCGCATTTGTTCTTGTTCTCTGTCCGCGCACCGGTAAGCCTCTTCTATGCCTTATTCCCCTGTAGCATCCAATTTCTATTAGCCTTTTGATGTTCATGGCGACTTCTCTTCTCAAATCGCCTTCGACTTTGTAGTTTTTCTCGATAATATCCCTTAATTTGCTGATTTCCTTTTCCGTTAAATCCTTTACCCTGGTATCGGGATTTACATTGGCTTCCTTCAAAATTTTATTGGAAAGGCTCCTGCCAATACCGTAGATATATGTCAGTGCAATTTCTACCCTTTTATCTCTGGGTAAATCCACACCCGCTATACGCGCCATTCACTTAAACCTCCTTTAACCCTGTCTTTGTTTGTGCTTGGGATTTTCGCAGATTACCATAATTCTGCCTTTTCTCTTTATTATCTTACACTTTTCACAAATCTTCTTGACAGATGGTCTCACCTTCATGTCTCGTTCCTCCCTCACCCTTACTTGTGTCTGTATATTATCCGTCCCCGTGTAAGATCGTACGGCGAAAGCTCCACTGTCACTTTGTCTCCAGGTAAAATTCGTATATAGTTCATCCTTATCTTACCCGAAACGTGTGCAAGAACCTTATGCCCGTTTTTCAGTTCAACCCTGAACATGCCGTTAGGTAAAGGTTCCACTACGGTACCTTCCACTTCTATAACATCTTCCTTAGACATATAAGCCCTACTCCCCTCCTTTGGAACCCTTGATTTCACCGGGTTTTCCTGTAAGTTCTTCGAGGGCTCGTCGTATTTCTTCATTATACACCTTTCTATTATTAATTAATTTCTCGTAAATAAATCCGTCCTTTTTGCCGGTAAGTTGCAGATGCTTTAATTTCTTCTTTTTTGGTTTTTCTATCCGCCGAAGTTCACCATCGGCGACAAGAACGTACTCCTTATCTATTATTTTTACTACAATCATGGGTCTCCCTTTATCTCTTCCAGCCTTCGATATCACCAATTGACCTAATTCCACTTCCGGCATACAAGCACCTTCCTAACCTAAGGTTAAAATCTCGGGTTCTCCGTCCGTTATAGCTATGGTATTTTCATAGTGAGCGGATAAGCTTCTGTCCTTCGTTACTACCGTCCATCCGTCTATTAGCGTCTCCACTTCATATCCACCCACATTCACCATCGGCTCTATAGCCAGGGTCATCCCTTCTCGAAGGCGCGGACCTTTGCCGGGAGGCCCGAAGTTCGGCACCTGGGGTTCTTCGTGCATTTTTCTCCCTATCCCGTGCCCAACGTAATCCCTTACAACCGAAAAATTGTTGCTTTCCACATAGCTTTGAATGGCATGGGATATATCCGACAGCCTGTAATCGGGAGTAGCGTATTTTATACCCTCAAAAAAGCTGTATTCGGTTACCATTATCAATTTTTTTGCCGTTTCCGATATTTCTCCTACGGGATACGTCCTGGCAGCATCTGCACAGTAACCATCTACCACCGCGCCTACATCTATACTAATAATATCACCATCTTTTAGGAATCTTAAACCAGGAATTCCATGAACTACCTCTTCGTTAATTGAAGAGCAAATGGTTGCCGGATATCCCCTGTAACCTTTGAATGCCGGAATAGCATTGTATTTTTTAATGATATCTTCCGCGATCCTGTCAAGTTCTATTGTGGCGATTCCGGGCTTAATAGCCTTTTTAATCTCTTCCAAAACCTTTGCCACCACTTTTCCGGCCTTTTTCATTAAATCGATTTCTCTTTTTGATTTTATAATTATCATCGTTTTTCGCCTCTTAAAAGGCTTATTAATTCTTCAAAAACTTCGTCTATGGGTTTTGTACCGTCAATGGATATTAAAAGACCTTCTTTTTCGTAATATTGTATCAAAGGTTTTGTTTCATCTTCGTATACGCTTATCCTTTTTTCTACAGTCTCCTTTTTATCGTCCGCCCGTATTATGAGCTCGGAGCCGCATTTATCACAGGTGTTTTCCCTTGAAGGAGGGTTGTATTTTACATGGTAGGTAGCACCGCAGCTGCCGCAAACCCTTCTGCCGGTAAACCTCTCGATCAATTCTTCCTTAGGTACTTCAAAATAAATTACCGCATCGAGTTTAGTATTTTTTTCATCCAGTAACTTTTTCAATCCCTCGGCCTGATTAATCGTCCGTGGAAAGCCGTCCATAACAAAACCTTTACGGCAATCGGGCTTTTCTAAACGTTCATTTATAATACTCATAATCAAGTCATCGGGTACCAGAAGACCTTTTTCCATATATTCCTTAGCTTTTAACCCGAGGGCAGTTCCCTCACTGACCGCAGCTCTTAAAATGTCGCCCGTGGAGATATGAGGAATTCCATAGTAGTCCGATAACTTTTTAGCTTGCGTACCTTTACCCGCCCCGGGGGGCCCCAGCAACACAAGATTCATTAATCTCATCTCCTATTTCAAGAAGCCCTCGTAATGTCTCATTATCATCTGGGCTTCGATTAATTTCATAGTCTCCAAAGCAACACCCACGACTATTAAAAGCGCCGTACCGCCAAAATAAATATTTAGAGCCGTAACTCCCGTAATAATATACGGTAAAATCGCTATTGCTGCCAAAAAGAGGGCTCCGATAAGCGTAATTCTGCTCATGATTTTATCCAGGTATTCGGCAGTAGGTTTACCCGGTCTCATACCCGGAATAAATCCACCGTATTTTTTCATATTCTCGGCGATATCCGCAGGATTAAAAGTAACCGCCGTGTAGAAATAGGTGAAAAATACTATTAACGCGGCATAAAGGGTTGCATATACCCATCCCCCGGGCTTTATAGCATTGGCTATGGAGACGGCTACCCGGCTGTTGGGGAAAAATCCTGCTATGGTGCTGGGTGTTAGGAGAATGGACATAGCGAATATAACCGGTATAACCCCTGCGGCGTTTAACTTCATGGGTATATGTGTGGATTGACCTCCGTACACCCTTCTGCCCACTACCCTTTTAGCGTACTGCACCGGTACCCTTCTTTCCGCCTGCTGAACAGCTACTACCCCGACGATAACCGCAACGGCAAAAACAGCGAAAATCAATACCATGAATATATTTGTTGTACCTACACGCACGTACTGAAATACCTGGTAGATACCGCTGGGTAATCTCGATACAATACCGGCGAAAATAAGGAGCGAAATTCCGTTTCCGATGCCTTTATCCGTTATTTGTTCGCCAACCCACATCAAAAATGCGGTTCCGGCCGTTAAGCTTATTACTACGATAAGGCTCCCGAAAAATCCCTTGTAGACCAGAGCGCTCCTGAATCCGATGGCAAGACCTACTGCCTGGATAAGACCCAGGATAACCGTTCCGTAGCGGGTATATTTTGCCAGTTCCTTTCTACCCGCTTCCCCTTCTTTAGCAAGTTCCTCCCATTTGGGAATTATGATAGTCAAAAGCTGAACTATAATGGATGCGTTAATGTAGGGAGTGATACTCATTGCAAATACCGAAAACTGTTTAAAAGCTCCACCGGCGATTATATCAAAAAATCCCAGTAAAGCGCCCTTTTCAATAAGTTGCTTTACCGCTTCCGGGTTCATCCCCGGAACGGGGACGAAGGCCCCTATTCTGAAAATCACCAGCATCAAAAGGGTAAACTGAAGTCTTTTTCTTAAATCCGGGATTTTCCAAGCGTTCCTGAGGGCATCCAGCATTATATCACCTCGGCTTTGCCACCGGCAGCCTCAATCTTCTCAATAGCCGATTTAGAAAAAGCATGGGCTACCACTTCTAATTTTTTTGTTAATTCCCCATCACCAAGGATTTTTACTCCATCTCTAATATTCTTAATAATGCCTTTTTCGATGAGTAGTTCCGGCGTAACTCTTGTATTATCCTCGAAATCGTTCAATGCTTTAACATTTACCACCACAAATTCTTTTTTGAATACATTGGTGAATCCCCTTTTGGGAATCCTTCTATAAAGGGGCATCTGACCGCCTTCAAATCCCGGTCTTACTCCGCCGCCCGTTCTTGCCTTTTGTCCTTTGTGACCGCGGGTAGCCGTTTTACCGTGCCCGGAACCAGTACCCCTACCCACTCTTTTGGCTTTTTTCCTCGAACCTTCTGCAGGTCTAAGATCATGTAGCCTCATTAAAACACCTCCTTACAATTAAATCCCTTACCCTAAGATCTCCTTCAAGCTTTTCCCTCTTAATCTTGCCACATCTTCAGGGCGTTTAAGCTGTTTTAAGGCATCCATAGCCGAATCCACCATATTTTTGGCATTATTGGAGCCGAGTGACTTGCTGACAACGTTCCTTATTCCGGCCAATTCCAGAACAGCCCTCACAGGACCACCCGCAATTACGCCCGTTCCTTCTACGGCAGGTTTAATCAAAACCTTGCCAGCCCCGGATTCTCCTATTACCTCATGGGGAATGGTTCCATTTATAACCGGTACATCAATCATGTTTTTCTTGGCATTTTCTATGCCTTTTCTTATCGCATCGGGTATTTCGAGAGCCTTTCCCGTGCCAACTCCCACTTTGCCGTTTTTATTGCCCACTACCACAAGAGCTGCAAACCTGAAGTTTTTGCCACCTTTTGTAACTTTCGAAACCCTTTTTATGGTGACCACTTTTTCCACAAATTCTTCTACTTCCCGACCCTTTTGCATTCTCTAACCTCCTCCTTTTAAAATTCGAGGCCCGCTTCCCTGGCCGCATCTGCCAAAGCTTTTACCTTGCCGTGATATAGATATCCGCCCCTGTCAAAGGCTACCTTTGTGATACCCTTTTCCAGGGCTCTTTTTGCTATTAATTCGCCGACCATTCTTGCTGCTTCCACATTGCATCCCGTGACCTTATCCTTTAGCTCAGGATCAAGGGTGGAAGCGGCTACAAGGGTATGACCAATTTCATCATTTATTATTTGAGCGTATATGTGTTTTAAGCTTCTGAAAACGCTTAATCTTGGTCTTTCCGCTGTGCCGAAAAGCTTTTTTCTGATTCTGCGATGGCGCTTCTTCCGTGCCTCATTTCTCGATTCTTTAATAATCATAACCTACCCTCCTTAATGCCTTATTTAGCACCGGCCTTACCTACTTTTCTCCTCACTACTTCGTTTTCATATCTGATGCCCTTCCCTTTGTAGGGTTCGGGTTCCTTAACCTTCCTTATGTTAGCGGCCGTTATGCCTACAAGCTCCTTATCTATTCCTTTTACAATAACCTTATTCTGTGCGGGCACTTCAAATTCAATGCCTTCTGGAGCCTCTATTTCTACTGGATGGGAGTACCCCACAGTTAGTACCAATTTATTCCCCTGCTTTGCCGCTCTGTAGCCCACGCCTTCCAGCACCAGGCTCTTTTGGTACCCGTTTACAACGCCGTTTACCATATTGGCAATAATGGTGCGGGTGAGTCCGTGGAGCGCTTTATGCTCTTTTTCATCGGAAGGCCTTTCAACAATTACCTTTCCGTCCTCCATCTTAATTGTCATACTTTTATGAAATTCTTTTGTTATGGTTCCTTTGGGGCCTTTTACCGTTACCTTGTTTCCTTCAATCTTAACTTCGACATTTTTCGGTATTTCCACAGGCTTTTTGCCTACTCTGGACATTTTTTAGCACCTCCCTTGCATATAGATTACCATACGTAGCAAATTACTTCGCCACCTACTCCCTCTTGTCTTGCCCTTTTATCGGTCATTATTCCTTTAGATGTAGAAAGAATAGCTATTCCAAGACCGTTCAATACCTTTGGAACCTGATCCTTTCTAACGTATATCCTTAAGCCGGGTTTTGAAATCCTTTTAATACCGGTAATTACCTTTTCCTTATTGGGCCCATATTTTAGATGTATTTTAAGGATTCCCTGCTTACCATCCTCGATGACCTCAAAATCCTGAATGTAACCCTCGTCCTTCAAGGTTTGTGCGATAGCCTTCTTTATCTTTGAACACGGTACCTCCACATTTGAATGGCCCGCGTCATTTGCATTTCTTATTCGGGTCAGCATGTCAGCAATTGGATCCGTAATTGCCATTTAAATACCTCCTTTCGTCGCAATTACCAACTGGCCTTTTTCACTCCCGGGATTTCTCCCCTGTGAGCAAGCTGTCTGAAACACAACCTGCAGATACCAAATTTCCTTAAATAAGCCCTTGGCCTTCCGCAAATCTTGCACCTGTGGTAATATCTGGTGGAAAATTTTTGAGGCCTTTTCTGTTTGGCTATAAGGGATTTTTTTGCCATTATTCCCCGCCTCCTTTCTATCGAGCAAATGGCATTCCGAGATTTTGCAAAAGCTCCTTGGCTTCCTCATCGGTTTTTGCCGTTGTCACAATTGTAATATCCATACCCCTTATTTTGTCTATCTTATCGTAATCAATTTCCGGGAAAATCAACTGTTCTTTTATTCCCAGGGTATAATTTCCTCTACCGTCAAAGGCATCCGGAGAAACTCCCTTAAAGTCGCGAACCCTGGGTAAGGCAACGTTAAAAAGTTTATCCAAAAAATCGTACATCCTTACACCGCGAAGAGTCACTTTTGCACCG
This sequence comes from Thermovenabulum sp., assembly GCF_049723235.1. Classification (NCBI taxonomy): domain Bacteria; kingdom Bacillati; phylum Bacillota; class Clostridia; order Thermosediminibacterales; family Thermosediminibacteraceae; genus Thermovenabulum; species Thermovenabulum sp. The sequence goes on from NZ_JBNARB010000027.1 coordinate 16,818, forward strand.
ATAGGCATTCCTTTACGTATTTTGAAGGATGCAATGGACTTCTTTGCTTTGGTAACTACGGGCTTTTGTCCGGTTATTACGGCTATATCGTTGCAGGCCGACTCGATTGCCTTGGGATTTTCTTTTGCATCACTTATTCCCATGTTTATCACTACTTTTTCCAAGCGGGGAACCTGCATCACCGACTTATAATTGAATTTTTTCATAAGCGCTGGTACCACTTCGTTTTCATATTTTTCCTTAAGTCTGGGCATTGAATTCCCTCCTTTCAGCTATGGTTATTTATCTATTACTTCATTACATTTTTTGCATACCCTTACCTTTGTACCGTCCTCCAAAAAGGTATGCCCAACTCTTGTGGGTTTGCCGCATTTCGAGCAAACTATCATCAACTTTGAAGTATAAACAGGAAGTTCCTGGTGTATTATTCCGCCCTGCGGGAACTTGGGAGAAGGCTTTTTATGCTTTGTAGCCATATTTACACCTTCAACTATGGCGCGGCTTTCCTTGGGGAACACCCTTAAAACCTTTCCCTTTTTCCCCTTATCTTTGCCCGATATGACAACTACCGTATCCCCTTTTTTGATATGGACCTTGCCCACGTTTTACACCTCCCACTATAAAACTTCGGGCGCTAAGGAAATAATTCTTGCAAAATTTCTATCCCTTAACTCCCTGGCTACCGGGCCGAAAATTCTCGTTCCTTTTGGGTTTAAATCCTCATTTATTATTACCGCCGCATTATCATCAAATCTTATATATGAACCATCGGGTCTTCTTTGGGGAGCCCTGGTCCTTACTATTACTGCTTTAACCACATCCCCTTTTTTTACCATTCCATCGGGGGCAGCATCTTTTACCGATGCCACTATTATGTCACCAACTCCAGCAAATTTTCTGTTGGAGCCCCCTAAAACTCGAATGCACATTATTTCTTTTGCTCCGGTATTATCAGCTACATTGAGTCGGGTCTGTACCTGTACCATGCTCTAACCCTCCTTCCTTAGAAATTACTGGGCTCTTTTAATTATTTCCACCAATCTCCATCTCTTCGTTTTACTTAAAGGCCTGGTTTCCATAATTTTTACGATATCACCCACGCGGCATTCGTTGTTTTCGTCATGGGCCTTGAATTTCTTTGTCCTTTTTATGGTTTTGCCGTAAAGAGGGTGCCTTATTAATTTTTCCGTAGCTACCACGATGGTTTTATCCATTTTATCGCTGACCACTACGCCGATCCTGACCTTCCTTTTATTTTTACGTTCCATCGTATCCCTCCTTTAATCAAGCTTTTTGAGCCTTCGCCTGTCTTTCCCTTTCGGTCATTATGGTTTTTATTCTCGCTATGGTCTTTTTTACCTCTCTAATCCTCATGGGATTATCTAACTGCCCTACTGCCTTTTGAAATCTAAGGTTGAACAGTTCCCCCTTCAACTCCTTTAACTTTTGAACCAGTTCCTGATCCGACATTTCTCTTATCTGTTTAGCCTTCATTTACATCACCGCCCAATCCTTCACGCTTTACTATTTTCGTCTTTATCGGCAGTTTATGTGCGGCTAAGGTCAGCGCCTCCTTGGCCGCTTCTTCCGATACGCCCGACAGCTCAAAGAGTATTCTGCCCGGCTTTACAACAGCTACCCAGAATTCCGGGGACCCTTTACCGCTTCCCATACGGGTTTCCGCGGGTTTTTTAGTAACCGGTTTATCGGGGAATATTTTTATCCAAACCTTGCCGCCTCTTTTTACGTACCTTGTAATGGCAACCCTGGCAGCTTCAATCTGCGCGCTCGTAATCCACGCAGGTTCTAATGCCTGAAGCCCGTATTCGCCGTAAGTTACTTCCGTTCCTCTCGTAGCCTTGCCCTTAATTCTGCCTCTTTGCTGCTTTCTATACTTCACTCGTTTCGGCATTAACATTTTCTACCGCCCCTCCTTCTGCCGTCCTTTCTCCTTTTGCTTTGGGGAGGACGTCACCTTTGTATATCCAAACCTTAACACCGATCCTGCCGTAGGTAGTATGAGCTTCCGCAAATCCGTAACTAATATCGGCCCGCAATTTTTGCAAGGGGATCGTACCTTCCCTGTACCATTCGGACCTTGCTATTTCAGCGCCTGCCAATCTACCGCTAACCATGGTCTTAACACCTTTGGCACCGGCTTTAAAAGCCCTGGCAATTACCTGTTTCATGGCTCTTCTGTAGGATATACGCCTCTCTATCTGGGCCGCAATATTTTCAGCTGCTAACTGAGCATCTAAATCCGGATTTTTTATTTCTATGACATTAATAGAAACCTGCTTTTTCGTCATGGATTCCAGCTCTACCCGGAGTTCCTCAACACCCGTTCCGCCCTTACCGATAACCATTCCGGGTTTTGCTGTATGGATTATTACCTTTACCCTGTTCGCAGCCCTTTCTATTTCGATTTTTGAAACCCCGGCCTGATAAAACTTCGTCTTAATGTATTTTCTTATATTGAAATCTTCCAGTACCAAGTCCGAAAAATTTTTCTCGGCGTACCAGCGCGAATCCCAATCCCTTATAATCCCAAGTCTTAATCCATGAGGGTGTACTTTTTGACCCAAAATTATCCCTCCTTTTCCTTCAAAACTACGGTAATATGACTGGTTCTCTTGCGTACCATCGCCGCCCTGCCCATTGCTCTCGCATGAAACCTTTTCATCATAGGTCCTTGATCGGCATAACATTTATATACATAGAGAGCATCGGGGTTCATGTTGTGATTATTCTCAGCGTTGGCTATTGCCGAGCGCAATAATTTTTCAACAATCCTGGAAGCCCTCTTGGGAGTGAATTGCAAAATCGACAGGGCTTCCTGAACACTTTTGCCCCTTATCAGATTAAGGACTATCCTTACCTTTCTGGGGGCTATGCGGACATATCTTGCTTGTGCCCTGGCCTCCACTTTTTTTACCTCCTTTACAACCTTTTTACTTCAGGGCTGTGGACTTTTCTGTATGAGCTCCATGACCTCTGAAGGTGCGCGTGGGTGCGAATTCGCCTAATTTATGCCCTACCATATCCTCGGTAATGTAAACCGGTACATGCTTTTTGCCGTCATGCACTGCTATGGTGTGTCCTACCATTTCCGGTATTATCGTGGAATCCCTTGACCAGGTTTTAATAACCTTCTTTTCCCTTTTTTCATTCATAGCCTTTATTTTCTTCAAGAGCTTGGGATCAACAAATGGTCCCTTTTTAACAGAGCGCCCCATCACCTGCGCCTCCTTTCCACCTTATTTGCGACGTTTCACTATAAACTTATCCGATGCCTTGTGCTTCTTACGGGTCTTGTAACCGAGAGTGGGTTTACCCCAGGGAGTAACCGGATGCTCGCGGCCAATTGGAGCCTTACCCTCACCACCACCGTGGGGATGGTCTACCGGGTTCATTGCAGAACCACGGACGTGCGGCCTTCTCCCGAGCCATCTTGAGCGTCCGGCCTTACCGATAGATATATTTTCGTGTTCCAAGTTTCCTACCTGGCCTACGGTAGCTCTGCATTCTTCAGGAATGAGCCTCATTTCCCCGGAGGGAAGGCGTAGAGTAGCGTAGCCATTTTCCTTTGCCATGATCTGTGCTGCAGCTCCGGCTGCCCTGACCAGCTGACCACCCCTGCCCGGATACAATTCGATGTTGTGGACCATTGTACCTACGGGAATGTTGGCAAGGGGCAGGGCATTCCCGGGTTTAATATCCGCATTTGGCCCCGATTCCACTATGTCTCCTACCTTTAAACCCACCGGTGCCAGGATATACCTTTTTTCTCCATCCCTGTAATTAAGGAGTGCTATCCTCGCAGAACGGTTGGGATCGTATTCAATCGCCACCACTTTTGCCGGAACTCCATCCTTATCCCTTTTAAAATCGATTATTCTGTACTTCCTCTTATGGCCGCCGCCTCTATGCCTTGCAGTGATTCTGCCCTGCATGTTGCGGCCGGCCTTTGACCTCAGTATTTCTACCAAGGATTTTTCGGGCTCTTTCTTTGTTATTTCTTCAAAGGTGGATACTGTCATGAATCTAACACCCGGCGAAGTGGGTTTGAATTTTTTTATGCCCACCTTTTTTCCCTCCTTTTATCAGACTATCTGTTATTACAGGCTTTCAAAGAATTCTATTGGTTTACTGTCCTTTTTAAGAGTAACAATGGCCTTTTTCCAGTCGGGTCTTTTACCTTCATGTACCCCAACTCTCTTCTTTTTACCGCGCACATTTATCGTGTTAACCTTTTCCACCTTAACACCAAAAATCGTTTCGATAGCATTTTTAATTTCCGTCTTATTGGCCTTAGGATGAACGACAAATGTGTATTTTCCGAGTTCTCTTAAAGCCATTGATTTTTCCGTAATCCACGGTCTTAAAATTATATCGTGGGGATCTTTCATCAGGCGTACACCTCCTCGACCTTTTTTACCGCATCCAGTGTCATGATAAGAGTTTCATGGTTTAGTAAATCGTATACGTTTATCGTATCTACGGTTATAGTTTTTACCCCTGGTATATTCCTCGCCGACCTCTGTACATTTATATCCGGCGAATCTAAAACGATAAGGGATTTTTTATCAGCCTTTAAATTTTCCAGAACCTTTACCATTACTTTGGTCTTGGGCTGTTCGATTTCCAGTTTATCTATAACTATAATCTCATTGTCCCTGACCTTTGCGCTCAAGGCAGATTTTAAAGCTACCCTCTTTAATTTTTTGGGAAGCCTGTATTTATAAGAACGCGGTTTTGGGCCGAAAACGATACCGCCTTTAATCCAGAGGGGAGACCTGATACTGCCGTGTCTTGCCCGGCCGGTTCCCTTTTGTCTCCAGGGTTTTCTTCCTCCGCCCGTTACCTCGCCTCTCGTTTTAGTGGAAGCCGTTCCGAGCCTTTGATTGGCCAAGTAGTTAACCACTACCTGATGCATTACTTCCGGCTTAACTTCCTGCCCAAAAACGCTGTCTGCCAGTTCCACTTCTCCAATTCTTTCTCCTTGCATGTTATATAATGCTACCTTTGGCATTGGGCTCCTCCTTTCTATACTACTTAGTCCTATTTACCGCCCTTTACTGTGGATTTTATATATAGAAGTGATTTTTTAATACCGGGCACCGAACCCTTTACGAGCATAATATTTCTTTCAGGATCCACCTTAACAATTTCAAGGTTCTGCACCGTTACCCTTTCGTGTCCCAAATGCCCCGGCATCCTCTTTCCTTTAAATACCCTTTCGGGATCCGTGGCACCGCCCGAACCGGGCCTCCTGTGGTACATTGAACCGTGGGACATGGGTCCCCTGTTGAAATTCCACCTTTTGACACCACCGGCAAATCCTTTACCGATGGATATACCGGTTACATCCACTCTATCGCCGGGTTTAAAAATATCCACCTTTATTTCGTCGCCTACGTTGTATTTATCCATTTCATCTATTTTTATTTCCCTGAGATATTTTTTTGGTTTCAACTGGTATTTCTTGAATTGACCCAGCAACGGCTTTGTTAACCTGTTTTCTTTTACATCCACAAAACCTACTTTTAAAGCCTCGTAGCCATCGTTTTCCACCGTTTTCTTCTGAACCACCACACACGGCCCCGCTTCAATCACGGTTACCGGTATGGCTTCCCCTTTTTCGGTAAAATACTGGGTCATTCCCAATTTTCTTCCGAGTATTGCCTTTTTCATTCCTTTCCACCTCCCATCTTACGGCTTACAGTTTTATTTCAATGTCCACTCCTGCAGGCAGATCCAGTTTCATCAACGCATCCACAGTTTTATTCGTGGGTTCGTGAATATCTATCAATCTTTTGTGAGTTTTCATCTCAAACTGTTCGCGGGAATCCTTGTATTTATGCGGAGCTCTTAAAATAGTGATGAGGCTTCTCTCCGTGGGCAGTGGAATGGGGCCCGATACCTTGGCCCCCGTGCGTTTTGCCGTTTCGACTATCTTCTGGGCTGATTGATCAAGAATCCCGCTGTCATAGGACTTTAATCGAATTCGTATCTTCTGTCGGGCCACTTTGCTCCCTCCTTGCATAAAAGTGAGTACTCTTCTTATTCAATGATCTCGGTTACTACGCCGGCACCTACCGTCCTGCCACCCTCA
>NZ_JBNARB010000028.1:0-22930 GCF_049723235.1 Thermovenabulum sp.
TCCACATCCCATTGAATCACATAATACCCAAGTTCCTGAGCTGTTTTTATTAATGTATCACTATAATCCCCAAAGGGTGGCCTGAAAACTTTGCAATCCTGCCCGGTTAACTCCTTTATCCTTAGATGCGTAGTTTGAATTTCTTTTACCACTTCATCTTTTGAGAGCTTTCCCATATGAGGGTGAGTAGCAGAATGATTCCCTATTTCATGCCCCTTAGATGCAATAAGTTTGGTCATTTCCGGGTATTTATCCATCCACATTTTTACAAGGAAAAAGGTGGTTTTTATTTTATATTTGTCTAATATCTCTAAAATCTCCAAAGTTTTATCCGCCCCCCAGGCAGCATCAAAGGAAATGGCTATTTTCTTCTCCTGGGTATCCACCCGATAAATTGGAAGTTGCCTATCTAAAAAAGAAAAAACCCTCAATGTCTTATCATAATCCGAAAAATAGAAGGAGTAGAACAAAAGGGCAATTATCAGGATATAAATTAGCACCAATAATCTTTTTCTTTTGGTTCCCATTGCACCTTCACCTCCAATTTTATTACATCTTTATTCCAGGTATTTATAAAATATGATTTATTTGTCGAATAAGATAAAACATTTTTGAATATTTATTTTATTAAGCATGTATTTATGGAGGTGAAAGGCCGTGTTGTCCAAAACACAAAAGAAAGGTCTTTTCCTTGGAATTATATGGGGATTTTTGTCCTGGATACCCTATTTTACTGACATATTAGCAAAATATAGAAATATAATAGGGATTCCCGCTACCCTGGGAATAAATTTGGAATTAGCTTTAAATCACGGTAATTCTGTCATATTCAGTATTATTATCGGTGCCAGCCTTTGCTTTTTAATAGCCTCTTTTTTTGAATTTATTAAGGAAAACATTAAAATTATAGGGCTTCCAAAATTACATTATTCAAAAAAGGTCAGATTATTTAAATTTAGAAGGGGTTTTTAAAATCCCTTTTTTTGTTTTATATAATGCCTTTATTCCTTTTTTTTGTTATAATATTTTTGTAATAAATTAGAACTTATTTGAGATAGGAGTGGATGCTTTTTGAGTCTTGAACAGGTCTTTACCTTATTCGGAGGGCTGGGGCTATTTATTTACGGAATGAAATTAATGGGTGAGGGATTAGAAAAGGCGGCAGGAAACAGATTAAAAAACATCCTGGAACTTTTAACAAGGAATAGAGTTTTAGGAGTTATAGTAGGTGCCCTGGTAACGGCAATAATCCAATCCAGCAGTGCAACTACTGTCATGGTAGTAGGCCTTGTAAATGCCGGAATAATGGACCTATATCAGGCAGTGGGTGTTATAATGGGAGCAAATATAGGTACAACCATGACTGCCCAGCTTATAGCCTTTAAATTGACCAAACTTGCCCTTCCCGCCATAGGCATCGGGACAGCCCTCAACTTATTCGGTAAAAATAAATCTCAAAAATTTCTTGGGCAGGTCATACTGGGATTTGGTCTTTTATTTTACGGTATGCAGACAATGGAGGTAGCTTTAAAACCCCTTGCTAAATCCAAATCCTTTGTAGATTTTATGGCTCAGTTCGGTAAAACTCCAATTCTCGGAGTGATAGCGGGAGCACTTACCACAGGTATTATTCAATCCAGCAGTGCTACGATTGGTATCCTGCAGGCTCTCGCCAGTCAGGGCATCGTAAATATTTCCATAGGACTTCCCATACTTTTCGGAGATAACATAGGTACATGCGTGACTGCCCTGCTGGCAAGCATTGGAACGAATATAACGGCAAAAAGAGCGGCTCTTATTCATCTTTTTTTCAATATAATCGGTACAATTATTTTTATGTCGATTTTACCTCTTTATAAAACAATTGTTTTGATGACCTCCTCGGACCCCGTAAGGCAAATAGCCAATGCCCATACCCTTTTTAATACCATTAATACAATAATTCAACTCCCTTTTTCCGTTTACCTCGTAAAGCTCGTAACTTTTGTGCTGCCCGGGAAGCCTGATATAGTAGAGCATGGAGTAAAATATATTGATGACAGGCTCCTGGAAACTCCTTCAATCGCCTTTTCCCAGGTGAGAAAAGAGATAACGCGAATGGGCACCTTAGCCATGGAAAATGTGGCTGATACTATAAAATTATTTATTAATTACAGCGAAAAGGAAGTAAAAAAAGTAATTGAAAAGGAAACGGTGATAAACGAATTGGCCCGGGAAACTACCAGATTTTTGGCCATGCTTTCTCAAAAACCACTATCCTCTGAAGAATCAAGGTTAATTGCAGATATGATTAATGCGGTAAACGATATGGAAAGGGTTGGTGACCACGCAGAAAACCTTATGGAATTAGCAGAATTTAAAAATGAAAATCACCTCCCCTTCACGGATACCGCATTAAAGGAACTCAATGAAATGTCCGGTGTCGTTATAGACAGTTTGAAAAATGCATTAAATGCCTTTTTAAACAATGACATTAAACTTGCAAATAAAGTGGTAATTGAAGAAGACAATATCGATGAAATGGATAAGCTGTTGAGGGAAAATCATATTAAGAGGCTAAATGAGGGCGCCTGCAATCCCAGTTCTGGCGTCATATTCTTAGACGTTATAAGCAATTTAGAAAGAATCGGTGACCATGCCTTCAACTTGGCTTCATACATCTTAAAATTCGATAAAAACTATAAAAGACCTCAAGTATGGTAAAAATAAAAAGAGCAAGGTTATGTAACCTGCTCTTGTTTTTTATCGCCCTGCTCTTCGCTTTCATCCTTTTCTTCCACCTGTTTACCGCAATAAGGGCAAATCCATACCTTTAAATTCGCTGCCGAGTAAGATACCTTACTGCAAAAAGGGCATGTGGTATAAGGCATTTTGATCCCCCCGAGATTATTTTACAATTAACACCTTCTTCGCTTCGCTGGGATTACTACATTATATTCCACATTAATTGAATAATTCCTTCTTTTAGAGGTGGGTTATGGATAATTTTATTAAAATTTTTTTATACAGCACTCTTTCGGGTTTTGCAGTTATCTTAGGAGGTATAATAGGGACAAAAAAAATACCGGAAAAGGTAATTGCTTTTGTACTTACCTTCGGTTCCGGAGTTCTTCTTGCGGTAATTTCGTATTCTTTAATGCATGAAGCCTACGGGTTGTCCGGTCCCATTTATACCTCAATTGCATTTATTCTTGGAGGTTTTACTTTTTACGCAATAGAAAAACTTTTAGAAAAATACGTGGCAAAAGGCACCGGTATCATTCTCGGTACCACCATGGATGATGTGGCTGAAAGCTTAAGTATGGGAATAGGCTTTGCTACTAATACGGGAAAGCTGGGAATTGTCCTTGCACTATCAATTTTCCTCCATAATATACCCGAAGGGATTTCCTCCAACTATGAATTGATAAGTGAAGGAAATTTCACAAAAAAAACCGCTTTAGTCTTGAGTTTTTTACTGGCTATCCTGGATCCATTTTGTGCTCTACTGGGTTATTATTTACTTAAGGATATGGGAAATCTCTGGCATGGTATGATAATGGCTTTTACAGGTGGTTCTATTTTATTTATGACCAGCACTGACATGATTCCAAAAGCCAATATAATAGGAAACGGCATGGAAAATTTAGGATTGCTGGTCGGTTTCTTAACTGCCTTTTTGTTGAGCAGAATTCTTGGATAATAATCACCTTATTTTCCCTCCCTAAATAATATATAATACAGGGAGGGATCATTATGAATGAAATCTTTAACATTAATGATGAAAATGAATTTCTTCAATTAACAGAAAACATCAACAAGGGTTATGTCAAATATCTTTATGAGGATTATGCCGGACCAAGCAGCGAGCTTACTGCTATCCTTCAATACACTTACCAAACGATTATAGTAGACAATAAAAAAATAAAAAACTTAATAAAAAAAATCTCCTATGACGAAATGGAGCATTTAGAAGGTCTTGGTACCGCTATCTGGGAATCCGGTTTTGATCCAAGATTCTGGTATTTAAATTATTTCAATGCAAAATATGTTAATTACGAAATGGACCTTAAAAAATTACTTTTGAAAAATATTGAGGATGAAACCTTTGCAGCAAGAAGGTACAGAGAACAGGCTGAAAAAATTGAAGATCCCAGGATAAGTTCAATGCTCCTTAATTTTGCTAAAGACGAAGAACGCCATGCAATGCTTTTTAAAAAAGCTTACATTTCACTTTTCGGCAGATCATAAAAATAATATATCATTAATTTTATATATAAATTTTTAAAATTTCTTTTTTCCCCTCAGCGTCAAATACCAATACCATATTTTCTTTTTTTTCTAAAAAGGGGACATCAAAAGTAAAGTAGCCAATTTTAATATGCTTCATTATCTCCTGCAGGGTGTATCTATTTTCAAAAATTTTTATAAGCCTATCTTTATTTTTTAAAAAATTTTTAGCTATCTCTTTTTGATCTTGATCATAGTCTATATATGAAGGAAACTTACCTTTTCCGCCAAATAGCAAATAATCGTATCTTAATAATTCCTTGATATAGGGTAAATTTAAATTTAATTTTTCTGCAAAAAAATACAGTTTTTCGTATAACGATTCCAAAGAATTTTCCTTAAAAAAGAAATTCTCCTCTTTTAAAAAGCCGTACAGCTCAAGATAGAAATCGAAGGGTGTATCAAAATTTCTTTCAAAATAGCTTAGAGAATTTTCAAACCTGTGGCTGTTATAAAACTTGTCAATAAGTCTCGCAATTCCTTTTAAAATTGTTAACTCTTTATAACTCATCCATTTATTATACAATATCTCGTAAGGAGGCTGGGATCTAAAAGCAATCCCGTAACTTTGAGCTCTTTCCCTTATTGCAGTTCCTTTTAATAATTTCAAAAATCCCAGCTGCAGTTCATCAGGTTTCAAATTGTACACCTTATTAAAAGCTTCTTTAAAACTTTCAAAAGTATCGTAAGGGAGTCCTGCAATTAGATCCACATGCACAGGGACTCCTTTTTCTTTTAATAATTTTACCCCTTTTAAAGCTTTCTCCACATCTTTCGTCCTTTTTACTTCTTTCAGGGCTTCGGTAGTAGTGGTTTGAATCCCCAGTTCAAAATGTAACCTGTTTTCAAGTCCACTTAATCTATCTACAAATTCCTGTGAAACAAGTTCGGGATTAAGTTCGCAGTGAAATACAGTATCACCTTCAATCCTTCTGAATATGTCTAAAATTTCAATAGCCCTTTTTATATTGTAATTGAAGGATCTGTCAACAAATTTAATTATTTTTGCTTTTTTGCCTGCTAATATGCGCAGGTCTTCCTCTACCTTTTTTAAATCCGCTACCCTGACGTTCTTTTCAAGAGACGAAAGACAGAAGGTGCAATTAAAAGGACAACCCCTGGAAGTTTCGTAGTATACAATTCTGTTTTGAAAATCCAGTTCTTCTTCATAGGACATGGGTACTAAATTCATATCCACATTCTCTTCGGTTCTATTTATTTTAATACCCTTTTCATCCTTAAAGGCTATTCCTTTTAATTCTTCAATTTTTTCTCCCTTTTTCAATGCAACAATTAATTTAGAAAAGGTATCTTCACCTTCTCCAATTACAATCAAATCGACATAATCACGACTTAACAATCCTTTAATATCATACGAAGCTTCCGGTCCCCCAAAAATTACCATTACTTCCGGTAGTACTTTTTTTAGATTCTCCGCAAGATACAATACCTGATTAAAATTCCATATATATAAAGAAAATCCCACAATCGAAGGATTAAATTCTACTATCCTTTCCAGTATATCATCTAAAAAATCATTTATTGTAGCTTCCAGAAGATCAATTTTTATATCTTCTTCTTTACAATTCTTTTCAAAATAAGCCTTTAAATTACGGATAGCGAGATTTGTATGGATGTATTTTGCGTTTATTCCTACCAAAACTACTCTCATAAAGTCATCTCCATTTCTATTGGCTTATTTCAATAATTTCCACATCCTTTACCCCTTTTTTTGTCATTTCTTCTAAGTCAAAAGCGGATTCTATTTTCTTTACCGAATCCAGTTTGGGTCTTGTTACAGGATGCTCCGGAACAAAAACCGTACAGCAATCCTCGTAAGGCCTTATAGATATTTCGTAGGTGCCTATCTTCCTGGCAATTTCAATTATTTCCTGTTTATCGAAACCTATTAAAGGCCTCAATACAGGTATCCCGGCAACCTCGTTGGTGCAAAGTATTGATTCCATCGTCTGGCTTGCTACCTGCCCTATACTTTCTCCTGTTATCAACGCTTTGGCCCCTAAATTCTGGGCAATTCCCTGGGCTATTCTCACCATCATCCTTCGCATAAGAATCGTAAGATATTCTTCCTTCCCCTTTTCCGCTATCTCCTTTAATATTTCGGTAAAATTAACCACAAAAAGCCGAACCTTTCCGGAATACTCGGCCATTACCCTGCAAAGGTCAATTACCTTTTCCTTTGCCCTGTCACTGGTAAAAGGAAAACTGTGGAAATACACCGGGAAAATTCTAACTCCCCTCTTCATCACCATGTATCCCGCTACCGGACTGTCAATCCCGCCGGATAAAAGTAGCACCGCTCTTCCATTTGAGCCGAGAGGAAGACCCCCCGGTCCTTTTTCTCTTTTACAGTACACAAAAGCTCTTTCTCTTATTTCCACATCTACTTCTATGTCCGGATTGTGAACATCTACTCTCAAGCCCTCGGTGTTTCTTAATACATAACCTCCTACCATTTTACTGATTTCCGGAGATTTAAAAGGAAAGGATTTGTTGGGCCTTCTGGTTTCTACTTTAAAACTCTTTCCTTTATAATCCAGTTCTTTTACCGCTTCCACCGCAGCCTTTTTTATTTCTTCCATATCGAGCGAACAGCACTTGGCTGGGCTGATGGAAACAATACCAAAAACTTTTTTTAATCTATTGATTACAGCCTCCCGTTCGCCGACAGCATTTACATATATTCTTCCGTGGGTTCTTTTTACTTCTACCTTCTCAAAATTCTTTAATGCTTCTTTTATATTTTGTACCAGAATCCTTTCAAAATAGGGACGATTTTCTCCTTTTAATCCCAGTTCTCCAAAACTTATTAAAAATGTATTCTCCATAAAGCTACCTCCGTTTAAACTTTCTCAATTCTTTTACCTGAGTTTTTAATATCTCCAGGGTGTAATCAATATCATCTTCGGTTATAAAAGGGCTAAGGCTGAATCGAACAGCGCTTTCCACTTCCTCTTCTTTCTTACCCATCGCTACAAGGACATGGCTTTTAATCTTCTTATGGGATGAACAAGCTGAACCGGTGGAAACAAATATACCGTGGTTTTCTAAAGCATGAAGAAGCACTTCAGCTTTTACCCCCAGGAAGGAAACGTTTAAAATATGAGGTGCACTTTTCTCGGCAGGAGTATTAATAACTACATCCTCAATTAAATCTATTATCCCTCTTTTTAATCTTTCCTTCCCGTTTTTCATTATTTTTGTCCATATACTAAAATTCTTTTCCAATATTTCCACCGCTTTGCAAAATCCCCTTATTCCCGGGACATTTTCGGTACCTGATCTTAATCCTCTCTCCTGCCCTCCTCCATTTACCAGTGGTTCGATTTTTAAATCCTCCCTTTTGAATAAAGCTCCCACACCCTTTGGTCCATACACTTTATGAGCACTTAAGGATAAAAGACTAATACCCTTTAGCCCCAAAGGTAAATTTATTTTACCAAAGGATTGAACGGCGTCCACGTGGAAAACTATTTCCCTGTCTTTAATAATTTCTGCTATTTCTTCTACAGGTTGGATACTCCCCACTTCATTGTTCACATGCATAACACTAATAAGCACCGTATCTTCTTTTACTGCATTGATGACATCCGAGACCCGTACTATTCCATCTTCTCCTACCGGAAGATAGGTAACCTTAAAGCCTTCTTTTTCCAGTTCACCGCATACCTCCAGAACCGAAGGATGCTCTACACAAGTAGTAATTATATGCTTGCCTTTCCTGTTTTTTGTTTTTGCCGCCCCTTTAATGGCAATGTTATTAGATTCCGTACCGCCTGAAGTAAAATATATTTCCTTTTCCTCTACTCCTAAAAATTTTGAGATTACCCTTCTTGCCTCCCTCAAAGTCCTTTCCGCCGTAAGTCCTTTGTTATGTAAGGAGGAGGGATTTCCATAATCCTCCAGCATGGCTTTGTAGACCTCCTCCGCCACTTCCTTCAATACTTTAGTCGTAGCACTGTTGTCAAGATACACTTCTTTCCTCATTTTTACACCTCTTTAAAAATATTTTTAAACTCCTCTAATAAATTATCCATTCTTTTTAATATTTCCTCATAAATTTTTATTAACTCCAGCCCTTCCTTTGTAAGCACGGCGCCACCGCCGTACTCTCCTCCTTTTTTCCTTAAAAGCAGCTTATATCCAAGCCTTTCTTCAGCTTTTTTTATTTTCCCCCATGCCTGTCTGTAAGACATATTGGAGGCTATGGCAGCTTGATTTATAGAACCGTAATTATTTATTAATATCAGTAAATTATATAAACCATCACCCAGCACCAATTTGCCATCTTTCTCAAACCATAATTTATATTTAATATCCATAACAATACCCCTAAAATTCAAAAAATTGAATAGTTCACAAAAAGAATAATCCATGCTTTATATTTTGTCAAGATTTGAAGAATTTTTTTCCAGTATATCAATGGCTGTTAATAGAAAAAATAGTAACGAAAATTTATATTGGAGGTGTTAAAATGCAGTTTACCCAAAAAGAAAAAATGTACCTTCAGGATGCCTTAGGCCAGGAAAGACTGTGCGTCACAAAGTACACCAATTTTGCAAATCAAGTTCGGGACCCGGAAGTATCTGCTCTTTTAAGAAATATCGCCAATCGCGAGCAGCAGCATGTAGACACCATTGTTAATTTATTCCAGCAAGCCGGTCTTCAGGTACCCCAGCAATAAAAATTTATAAATAAAATTAAAATTATGGAGGGATATTTCAATGCAAAACCAGGGACAAACCACTGGATTTGCCAGCGATAAGGATATTCTTCAGGACCTTTTAATGACTGAAAAACATGTATCCGGAATGTATGATACTGCAATTATGGAATGTGCCAATGAAGCTTTAAGGAATACCTTGAAGCAAATTCAGGACGATGAGCAAAATCATGCCAAGATGATTTTTGATTTAATGAACAAAAAAGGCTGGTATAAAGTTCAGTAAAAAGGGAGCAGATGTTTCTGCTCCCTTTTTAAATTAACAGCACCTTTGCCTGTTCCCTTACTATCTCTGAAGAATCTTTTAAAACGACATCTTTATTCAATTTATCTAATTCTCCGGCATTTGATATTGCTATAAGGGCATTTCTTCTTAAAATATTCTTTCCCCTCCATTCGATGGGGGTACTCCCAAAATGTTCCTTATATTCCTTTTTCCCCATTTTAAAAATGTAAAAAGGATCTACCGGCAGTTTATAATCCAATAAAAAATCCCGATGGTTTTTAATTAAAATATTACTTAATTGATTATTTGGGCAAACATCCTGGCAGGTGTCACAACCAAAAAGCCTGTTAGCAAAGGATTTAATCATCTTTTTATCGGTAATCGCTTTTTTTGACTGCGTAAGATAAGACAAACATTTAAAAGGATTCAGCTTAAAAGGTTCGTACAAAGCACCGGTAGGACAAGCAAAAATACACTTTCCGCATCCATTGCACAAACTTTCAACAGGTTCATCCTCCGGAAGGTCAATATTTGTAATAATTTCTCCTAAAAAAACATAAGAACCATACTCCTTTGTAAAAAGGCACGTGTTAGCGCCTATATACCCTATCCCCGCTCTTTGCGCTGCGGCCCGTTCTAAAATTGCGCCCGAATCCACAAAAAACCTTGAATCGGCATTAAATCTATCCTTAATAAATTTGGCAATTTTAATTAACTTGTCCTTAATAATTATATGATAATCCACGATGCAAGCGTACTTAGAAAAGATTCCTTCATTCTTTTTTTCCTCAATATATTCTTTTGTAAACCGAATTGTGGAATTGTAGTGGTTCAGGTAATTTAATGCAAAGACAATTATAGTTTTTGCACCTTTCATAATCTCATCGGGGAAGCACCTTTTTTCTAAATCCGTTTCTTCAAAAGGCGATATAAGGCCTCTTTGTTTTCTTTCTTTTAAAAAGTTGTACTCATTTATAAAGGGGTCAGCTTTTGCAAAACCGATAAGATCAAAGCCGATCAATCTTGAAAAATTAATTATTTCGTTTTTTATTTCCTGCATATTCACCTTTAACACCATCCGAAAAAATTTAGGAGAACCTTTTTAAAGGTCCCCCTATTTTCCCTTTATTTATACTTTAAACCTTTGCATACTTTCCGAAATCTCCTTTGCAATAGTAGTCAGCGTTTGTGCCGAAGCCGCAATTTCTTCTGTAGATGCACTCAATTCCTGGGCAGAAGCTGAAATTTCCTCTGCCGATGCAGATGTTTCTTGAATCACCGAACTTACATTTTCAGCTTTGTTTAAAACCTCATCCTTCATCTTCATGACCTCGTCCATTGCTAAGTAGGCACTATCTATCAAAGGAATAATGTTATTTACGCTGTCTATTATTTCGTCCAAGGATTTTACCACATGATCCGCCACAGAAAGCTGCTGGGTAACCATTTTCCCGGTGTTTTCAGTAGTTGCATATACCTCACCGGTTTCTCCTTTAATAGTATCTATCAATTTCTTAATTCTATCCGAAGATACCTTAGACTCCTCAGCAAGCTTTCTAATTTCGGAAGCCACCACGGCAAATCCCCTGCCGACCTCCCCGGCTCTTGCCGCTTCAATGGCTGCATTAAGAGCAAGAAGGTTTGTCTGCTGAGAAATTCCTGTAATTACTTCATTAATTTCGGAAATCTGCAAAAGGGATTGAGTGAGGTTACTTATTTTGTTCAAAACATCCGTAAAGGAAGTTCTTATTTCATCGAAAGCACCGTACAAAGCTTTTAAAGAATCTTTCCCATTAGTAGCCTTTTCTTCGGCTGCTTTAGAAGATTCCCTTATGCTTTTTACCAAATCGGAAAGCCTTCCCATATTTTTGGATATATTTTCAAGGCTCCCTACCACTTCTTCCATATCCTGCGCTTGCTGGGATGCACCGTTTGCCACTTCCTGTATCGTCTTTGCAACCTCTCCGGTGGATGCAGCCATTTCCTGAGATGCGGCGCTCAGGTTTTCAGCATTACTGAAAAGCGTATTTGAGCTTTCCCGAAGATTTAACGTAATGGTGCGAAAATTTTCTTTTACTTTTTTCAAAGCTATCATTATCTTACCAAATTCGTCTTTCATTTTTAAATATTTTTCGGGTAGTTCTAAGGTAAAATCTCCTTCCGATATATTTTCTATATGCTTTGCTGTAAGATGCACAGCCTGTACAACCCTGCTGGACATAATATGCAGTATAATTCCTACAGTTACAAAACCGGCCAGTCCAATCAAAACGATTAAAATAAGGGTATTTTTTACTGTAGCATTCACCTCATCCATAGAAAGCCCGATATCTACCGCTCCTATGTGCTTTCCGTTTACAAATAGGGGTACCAGGACATCATATACGGTTTTTTTAGTTTTTTCATCAAAATATGTAGAGGCATAGGGAATTCCTTTTACTGCGGCAGTCTGACTGCCCGTATCGGTTAGCACCTGCCCTATTTCTTCCTTATCGCTGCTGGCTAAAACCTTGGCTCGATTGTCCATAATAAAGGCATAAACTACACCTTTTTTTGTGGCGATGGTATCAATAATCTTTTGGTAACTTATATCCTCAAAGAGCTTCTGTACATTTGTTGCAAGTAACCCGATCTGTATAAAACCTCCCTCGGGGGTTTTTACATAACCGTATTTATAATAATTGTCATTTACAGTACTTTTTCTTATTTCTTCCATTAATTCATTGACTTCACCTTTTAGAAGCTTTTGAGCGGCATGTTTTTCATCGTAGACATATCCAATATTTTCTTTCAAGTTGGAATATATAATTTTGCCTGTACTGTCCGCGACGTTAATTTCATCCACGTTTAAAGATTGGGCTATGTTCTCTAAGTATTGATTATTTATGGATTTCTTATTATTAATAATTAAACTTGCCACATCCTTTATTTTTCCTTCCACATTGCCGTTTATTATCTCCATCGACCGGGCATTGCTTTGAATCTGTTCCGCTATCTGATTTGCCAAATTATAACCATCGTTTTCCATTTGGGAAATCATCCGCGTCTTAATTATCTGACCTGCAGAAAGGCTGATAGCAAGAATCAAAATAAATATAACAATTAGAGGTAAAATATTAATTCTGAATTTTACCGAGTTAAAATTCAAAAAAAATCACCCGCCCTTCCAAATTTATAAAAAAATGTCGAATAATATTTTACCAGATTTTTTAATAAAATACTATAATTTTACAAGATTTTGAGAGTATTTGAAGAATATCAATAAAATAAAAAAACGGCCTCCTTTTAACCGGAAACCGTGTCTTTTCTGGTGCAGGGAGTGGGATTTGAACCCACACGGAGGAATCTCCACTACCCCCTCAAAGTAGCGTGTCTGCCAGTTCCACCATCCCTGCAGTTTTTTATAAATTCAATTGACAGTATTTATTATACTTATGATATATTAATCTGTCAACCACAATAAAGTAATTTTTTTTACATTACATGCGATTCAAGTTTTACTTTATCTTTATGTTTTTCGTATAGTATATTGGCTGCCCGGTTATTTATTGCTTCATCCATCTCGCCTTTTTGGGCAAATTCTAAAACTCTTTTTTTCGCTTCTTCCTTATCAACAATTGTACCGGGTCCTCCAACACATCCCCCAACACAAGCCATTCCCTCAATAAAATTTGCATCAATTTTACCATCTTTTAGTTTTTCCAGTATTTCCTTACATTCTTTTAGCCCGTTGCCATGTACAGCTTTAAAATTTATTTTTTCTTCAAGGGCTCTCACACTCTTAAAAATAGCCTCGGTTACTCCTCCAGTAAAAGCATATTTTCTACCACTTGACGAAGCTTCATTTATAGGTGTAACCACCTTTATATCTTCAAGATTTATTTTATAGCCTTCAAATATAGCTGAAAGTTCTTCAAAAGTTAAAACACAATCTACAGCGTCTTTAAGCTCTGGAAGTTTTGCCTCACTTTTTTTAGCGATGCATGGCCCTATGAATACCACTTTTGCGCTTTCATCCTCCGCTTTAATGAATCTTCCAATTGCAATCATCGGTGAAACCGAATCAGAGACAAGCCCCTCGATTTTCACGTGATAGCCCTTAGCAAGCCTTACAAAAGGGGGACAGCAGCAGGAAGTAATCATAAAATCGTCTTTCCTGTTCATTCTTTTTATAAATTCCTTGGCTTCTTTTACCGTTATCATGTCAGCTCCGAGAGCAACCTCTATAACATCGTAAAACCCAAGCATTAAAAGAGCTGTTTTTACTTTTTCTTCAGAAACGTTATTTCCAAATTGTCCGGCAAAAGCAGGAGCAAGAACTGCATAGACCCTTTTTGATTTTTTTATAAGATTGATCGTTTGAGCTATTTCAGTTTTATCCATTACGGCTCCTTCCGGGCAGGCTACAACACAAAGTCCGCAGGTCAGGCATTTTTCTAAATCTATAACGGGCTTATTTTTTCCCCTTTGGATAATTGCTCCGCCTTCACAGGCATCTTTACATCTACATTCTTCGCTATCGTATTTGCAGGCCTTTTCAATTATTGAAATAAAGGGGAAATCTACCTCTTCCGGTATAGGGCCTTTTTCAAAAGTTCCCAGAGCAGCCCTTACCCTTGCTTCTGCTTCTTCCCTGCTCAACTCTCCACCTAAGGAATCTAAGACCGCTTCGTATACATTTTGAAGATTGTCCAATTTTTTTGCATGTTCTGCTATTAACTTATATATTTTCCTTCTTAAATTCTTTTTTTCCTCCTTCATTAAACACCACCTTCACACATTTATTTTTACCTTTTTTCAGTTTTTCCTTTTCAAAAAACTTTTAAAAAAAAAGCAGTTTATCAATAACTGCTTAAAAAATTTTATATTACCATAACTATTCTTCTAAGAAAGTTAGATGCTGCCAGCCGTATTCAGGAACAATAAATTTTAATTCTTTTTCTCCTTTAAATTTTTCCATAATTTCTTTATTAATATAAACGAGTATATCATCATCTATTCTCACTTCAATGTAATTTTCAATGTCTTCCGGTTTACCCGTCAAACTTGACGGGGCATAAAAAGCGTTTCATCACCCCCGGATGTTGATGTGCTTTTTTATATGCATTACACCACCCTGCTCTTTAGCGTAAAATTTAAACCAGGAAGATGCATCGGCTTTCATCCCCGAGCCTCCTTTCCATGATAAATTCAGGGGGCAAGTGCCCCCTAATCATCATCCACCACTCATTATATGAATGACATCGATTTTGTCCCCATCTTTAATTTTACGAACAGAATACTGGTCTCGCGGTATAACCTCTCCGTTTATTATAACCGTTATTAATCTATAGGTGTACTTTTTCTTTTTAAGAACATCCTCTACCGTCATACCTTCTTCGAATTCCATTTCTTCTTTATTAACCCATATCATGCTGCGGTACCTCCTGTTTTTTAAAGGCATATTTCGTCTTTTTTAATCCTGATATTTGCTTATAAGTTCAATTACTTCCGGAAAATCAATACCCAGTTCCTTTACCTTTTCTATAGTTGGAACTCCATTCTTTGTCCAGCCGCGCCTCTTGTAAACCGCATCCACCAGCTTTTGATACTGGCTTTCTCTGTATTCTCTGAGCATTTTAAGTTTTTCTTCCGTAGTCTTTCCTTCTATATCATAGCCCAAATCCTTGAGCTGCTTGTCGTACCTTTCCTTTCGAGATTCGTATTCTTCAATGGTAACGGGACCCATGGAGCGGTACGGTGGCATATCGTATTCTCTCGTGCCGTATCCCATCTTCAGGTTGAAAATCCTCTGGAAATTATATACCTTCTCCGACTGTTTTATTATATCTTCTTTCGTAATATTCTTTCCGGTAACACCGTTAAAAATTTCTACGTAGTTTCTTACGTGTTCTGGCACCTTATTGGGTTCGGGCTGATAGGCGTTGTCTTCGGGTTCAATATCGTTCCAGGGCAATTTGCAAAGTCCATTTAGTGAGAACCAGGTCCTGAAGAGCGGGAAGTAGTGCAGAGCTTCAGCTTTATCTTCGAACGTCGGAATCTGCTTGTTGACCATATCCATAAATATTAGCCACGCTTCATCGTGCTGCGGTCCCTTATTTGTCAAAGCGTAACCGCCCTGTTGTGCCAGAGATTCTTTGCTTACGTAATGCGAGTATTCCAATCCTTTACATTCAAGGCTAATATCCCTCAAAAATTTAGGATCCGCTCCAAGCTTTTCTACGAAATATTCCCTCATCCTTTTTACGCCCATTCCGGCTATCTTACCAAAACCTTCTCCCCTTGCCATTTGATGAAGCACTTCCAATGCCGCATCCTTGTTGCCAAATTTTAACTCCAGCCCACCGGTTACTTCTTTATTTATAATACCTCTCTCATAGCATTCCATAGCAAAGGCAATAATATTTCCAAAGGAAATCGTGTCTATTCCATAGGTATCGCAGTAGAAGTTTGCCTCAACCACGTATTCGGGATCAAAAATTCCACAGTCGGATCCTACTCCTGCTATAGTCTCATATTCTGCGGCATCCACCACTACTTTTTGACCTTTATACGGTCCGGTCTTCAATTCAAAATTATCTACAGCCTTGGCACATGCCATTGAGCAACCGTACCAGCATCCGTCAGGCATACCCTGGGTGAAGAATTTTTCTTTAAATACATCGGAGCTCAATTTTACCGCATCGGGATGGGATCCGTACTGGCAGTTCATTACAGGCAAAAGATCGTAGTCGTTCATTACTTCCACAAGGTGAGCGGTACCCACTTCTCTCATCCTGTTTTGCACCTTATCCAGTTCGTAAATCTCGCGATGGAGCCTGAGCCCTGCATTTATCAATTTCTGTTTATCTGCAGGTGCGTTGGAATCGCTCGTTACACCTTTGTATTTTACTATTATAGCACGAATCTTTTTATCTCTGAAAACGGTACCCGTTCCGCCTCTTCCGGCTTGTTTTATACGAACAGCCTTTCTTTTTACATCATAGAAGGAGAAATTAAGCATCCCTATTAAAGTATTTTCTGCACCGCGCCCGGATGATACTACGGAAACATTTCTTTTATCAAATTCGTCATCGGCAAACATTTCAGTATAAATTTCAGCTAATTGATGAGTATCGTAATAGTCGAAATTATCGGGAACTTCTTCGATTGTAACAAGCCCTTTATTGCCATCTATAAAAATTATTACATCCTTCTCGGCTTTGCCCTGAATTTCAAGGGCATCAAATCCGGAAAATTTCAATAGCGGGCCGAAGTATCCTCCTACATTGCAGTCTATGGGACAGCCTGTCAAAGGTGAAAGAGTAACTACCGCAGATTTTCCTGCTCCGGGATACTGAGTGATCCCGCCGATAGGCCCTGAAGAAATAATTATCTCGTTTTCAGGGTCATTCCATTTTGTGGTGCTTTTTACCGCATTCCACAAATACCAAAGCCCAAAGCCTCTTCCTCCTATGAATATTTCCTTCATTTGCTCCGTAACGGGTTTAATCTGAAAGGTTTTTTCGTTGAGATTCACATAAAGAGAATGATTGGTATAACCTTTATCTACCTTAAAAGGCTGATACTCCAATTTTGCAAGCAATTTATGAGCATTTCTTAATTCCTTAACATTTGCGGTCATAAAAGACCCCCCTTTATCCTTATTTTTCTTCCATGTAAATTGCCCCGGTAGGACATGCTTTTACACACGCCCCGCAGGCAATGCATTTTATTGGCTCGTTTATTTCCGGATGTACGGTCATTGCCATTGTAGGGCAAAAGCCCACGCACATGTAGCAGCCCACACATTTTTTTGGATCGATTCTTACTGCTCCATTAGGGGCAAAATACAGGGCTTCGGTATTGCATACGGGAACACATTCTCCGCAGTGATTGCATACAATAATGTCAAAATTGCCCGCTGCATCCTTTTTTTCTACTACTTTAATCGCAGATTTTTTCGCATCCTCTACCTTATGAAGGGTTTTTGAACAGGCAAGCATACAGGCACCGCATCCGGTGCAGAGTTCGGGTTTTGTTTTTACAATTTTCATTAATTTCACCTCCGGCTAATAATAATTAGGTTACTGGGTGGTCCAGTCAGTAAAAAATAAATAATAAAATTCTATATTGTATTAAATACTACAAAAATTGAAAATATCCTTCCTGTTATTAATATATTTTTGCAAATTCAAATTTTAAATCTGTTATTTTATTATCAAGATTTCATGGATAACAAGGTTTTTAATCCTTTAAATCAGAACCTTATGAACCTTATTTTAAAAAGCCTCTATGATGGAAGTCATAGAGGCTTTTAAGATTATTCAAAAGATCCTCTAATAATTATTTCTTTTTCTTTAATCATACACTTTCCTTTTGCAAATACAAATTCAATATTTAAATTGTCATCTAATACTACTATGTCCGCATCACTTCCTATCTTCAGTGTCCCTTTTTGGGGAAATAATCTAAGAGACTTTGCAGGGTTTTTAGTAATTACTTTTAATGCATTAACAAGGGAGATACCTTCTTCAAGGACAAGGTCTTTAAATTCTTTATAAAGAGAATAGGGTTTTGCAACCGAAAGACCTTTAAAGTTGCCTTTTTCATCGAATACGGGCAAACTTCCGTTACC
The DNA here is from genome assembly GCF_049723235.1 of Thermovenabulum sp. Lineage (NCBI taxonomy): Bacteria > Bacillati > Bacillota > Clostridia > Thermosediminibacterales > Thermosediminibacteraceae > Thermovenabulum > Thermovenabulum sp. The sequence continues at coordinate 17,857 of NZ_JBNARB010000028.1, forward strand.
ATCAGAACTCATGGTAATATTTTCTATTGAAACTCCCTTTTCGATGCAGTATTTAATAGCTTTTGAAGGTTTAATGGATTTTTCTTCTTTGCGCGCAGGTCCTGAGCTGGACGTTATATCAATAATTCCACCCATTTTCGCAAAACGAATCCCATCTTCCAAAAGGTCAAAATTTCTATTTATATGAGTAGGTGTAAACTGGGTTATGGGTAATTCAGTTTCTTCAATTATTTCGTAAATCATTCTTAGCTTTTCTCTACCATCTCCTACATGCAGGTGTACTATTCCCGCCTTTCCGCTGAGCATTCCCCCTACCCTTGCTTCTGCAGCAAGTCTTTTAAGTTCTTCCTTAGTAGGCTGGGAAGATCGGTGATCAGATATTGCTATTTCCCCGGCACCAATTATTTTATCTATTAACACAATGTCATCTCTTACACTGCCGGTAATAGTTCGGGTGGGCAGCTGATAACAGCCGGTATAAATATATGTGGTAATTCCCTCGATTTCTAAACCTCTTGCTTTGGCAAGTAGAGAAGTCATGTGCCTTGTCGTCCCATCAGTTCCCAAACATCCAACTACGGTAGTAATACCGGCACAGGTAAGGTCGGTCAGCATCACTTCTGGAGTCCTTGTAGCATAACCACCCTCCCCACCTCCGCCAATAATATGAACGTGCTGGTCGATAAATCCCGGCACCACGTATTTACCTTCTACATCTATTACCTCGACTTTTCCCAGGCATTCACACGAAGAAATCTTTTCGGCAATATTTGCTATTTTATCTCCAGCAATTAATATGTCTTTTTTTCCCATTTCCTCCGGTGAATAAATGCTCCCACCTTTTAAAATTTTAAACAATTGATGCACCTCCGCTTAATTTTGTTCTTTCCATATGGCCTTACCAGTATAGCCGTAAATCCATGCAATAATAAATCCAAGATAGCACATTATTGCCCATGGAGCATAAGATTGCGTTGGTACTCCTAAGGTTGCTGTCATATAAACCCCTGCAGCACTCCAAGGTATCAGAGGAACTACTACAGTTCCCGAATCTTCAGTAGTTCTGGAAAGAACATTTAACTTTATTTTGTATTCTTTAAAAACAGGTTGGTATATTCTTCCAGGAACAATTATGCTGAGATATGAATTGCCAGTAACAAGACCTGTAATAATACCTGTTAACGAAGTAGACAGTATAAGATTTCCTACTTTCCCTTTTATGAAGGAATCTTTTATTGAATCAAGGATTTTCCCAAGCATTCCTGTATACTCCATTTCACCTGCAAATATATATGCCATAAAAACTGTTGCTATAGAAGATACCATACTTGTTATTCCGCCACGGTTTAAAAGTTTATCTAACTCAGGAATGGGTGTTTTAAAATTGCCTCCGCTATACATTGCAGTAATTACTTCTTTAAAACTGGCACCCTGGACCGTTAACGCTAATACCATAGCAATTACAGTACCAATCCACAATGCAGGTATGCTCGGAACTTTTTTATACGATAAATAAAATACTACAATCGGCGGTAGCAAAAGTAACGGATTTAGCTTAAATGTTGCGGCTATCCCGTCAAGTAATTGATTTATTTTTGTATAATCAATATCTCCAGATATTTTAAAGCTAAAAATCTGATAAATTAATAGAGATATAATAAAAGCTGGTAAAGTTGTCCATAACATAGATTTAATATGATCAAAAATATCCACTTCCGCAGTTGCTGCTGCTAAAATAGTAGTATCCGAAATGGGGCTCAATTTATCCCCAAGATAAGAGCCAACCACTATAGCTCCTGCTGCAACACCGAGTGGTATTCCTAAGCCATAGGCTACTCCCATTAGAGCAACCCCCAAAGTTGCCGCAGTTCCCCAGGATGTTCCAGTCATAATTGAAGATATTGAGCAAAGTATAGTAGCTGAAACAAGAAACGTCTTGGGGCTCAAAATTTGAAGACCTAGATAAATAAAATAGGGTATTGTCCCAGAAATTAGCCAGGCACCTACCAGTGGTCCCACCATCATCAATATAAGAATTGCTCCCATTGCTCTGTCAATAGTAGGCCTGATGCCATTGTTTAATAATTCTTCCCACGAATAACCAAGATAAAATACGCTAATAAATGTTACAAACATGGAAATTAATAGAAGCATGATGGCTGCATTTGCCCGGAGGATTCCAACTCCGTAGACCAAAAGAACGATAGCAAAAATAATTGGTAAAAGTGAAATACCTAAGGAAGGTTGCCTTTTGTTTTTTTGATTCATTCTCATCCCCCCAATTATTAATTAATTATTTTTCAATAAAAACTATTTTGCAATATTTGTGCCAGGTTAGTTATTTATCAATATTAAATTTAACTTTAGATTTTTTCTAGATTTTTTCTATCTTTAAAATAAAAACCTATTTTAAAAAATAAAAAAGGGAAGATTAGATTTCTCCCTTTTTCACCCTTTTAATCCCTTTTATCCCTTTTTAATACTATTAAAACAGACTTCTAATGTTTAATTAAATGTAATAGACTTTATTTGTGCAATACCTTTTGAAAGTATTTCTATGCCTTTGACCCCTCTGTTTACTTTAATTAAACCATTTTCTATCATCTCATTTATTATTTTTCTAACTCTGCTCTCTGGTATCCCAGTTTTTCTTGAAAGAGATCTACGACCTATTGGCCGACCTTCTTTATTAGCACAGGCAATCTCCTGTAATATTTTTATTGCATCATCGTCCTTTTTTCTATCCTCAACAAATTCAAACCATTGTTCTTCCATTATTTGCAATTCCTCAGGTAAAATTGAACAATCAGGAATCTTATCTGGAGAGACATTTACTAAATACTCAACCACATTTTGAAGCTCCCGGATATTACCCGGCCAGTCATATTTTAAAAACACATTTTTTATTTTCTCAAAGTAATCTTTTGCTTTTATTAAAGGTTTTCCTTTAAAAAAATCATTGTAAAATATTTCAGCAAGTTCTAAAATATCATGTTTCCTTTCCCTTAACGGAGGAAGTCGTAATGGCAGGACATTCAATCTATAATAAAGGTCTTCCCTGAATTCACCATTTTCTATCAGCTTTTTTAAATCTTTATTAGTCGCAGAAATCACCCTTACATCTATAGGAATTACCTTGGAACTACCTATGCGGCGGATCTGTTTTTCTTGCAACACCCTTAAAAGTCTTACCTGAAAAGATAAAGGAGCATCTCCTATTTCGTCTAAAAAAATAGTCCCACCATGAGCTTGTTCAAAAAGACCAGGCATTCCGCCTTTTTTTGCACCAGTAAAGGCTCCTTCTTCATATCCGAAAAGTTCGCTTTCCAATAAGCTTTCTGGTAATGCTGCAAAATTCACAGCTACAAATGGTCCCCTTCTCCTAGGAGATGCATTATGAATTGCTTGGGCAAAAAGCTCTTTGCCTGTTCCGCTTTCCCCTTGAATCAATATAGGAGAAGAAGATTTAGCTATCTTCTTTGCCAGTTCCTTAGTTTCTTTAATAATGTCACTAACCCCAGCTATATTGTCAAAAGTATAGCGAGCAAAGTATTCATGACTGCGCAGTTTCCTGCGGAGTTCTTCTTCAAGACGTTGTATTTCGGTTACATCCTTTAATGTATATACAGTGCCAATTGATTTATGATTTTCTTTTATCTCCGAACAGTTTATGACTATATATTTATCGTTTATTTTAACAAATTTTTCTCCACCGGCATAATCACCTTTAAGCACTGAGAGAATTTCTCTTCCATCCGATGTATTTTTTAAATTTTTATTAATCATTTCTTCACTGCAAACACCAAATATTTCTTCTGCAATAGGATTAAATACTGTCAAATTTTCTTGCTCATCTAATGCTATGATTCCATCATGAACGGTATTTATGATTGTTTGAAGCTGTTTTTTCATATTGCTGTTCAAATCAGCCATATGTTTTATTCTTTTTATCAGATCGATTATTTCTTTAATATATCTTGCCGAAAGGAGATTTGCTTTTTCGTCCAGTAGTTCAAGAGCCTTCAAAATTTCTACAAGGGTAGTAAAGTCTATATTTCGGGTCTTTATATCTATTACTTTTTCCACGCAATCCGGTATTAGCTCTAATTCGCCAGGTGTTATCGCTATCTTTAGCTTTGGATATTCCTTTATCTCTGGATAATAAGGAAAATAGTTTATATGATCTATACCCAATGCCTTTAATAAAGAGATTGTTTCTAATGTAGTTTCCAATAGATCATTAACCAAAAGAACATCGGTTCCTTCAGGAATTTCGAGTAACTTATCTATTTCATGATAATTTAAAGACCTTCGCGCTATAATAATAGGGCATTTGTTATTTATATATTTTTTTGCCTCATTATAAATTGTGTTACTTGAAATTACAATTAAATTATCCGTAATGTCATACTTTATATTTCCATCAATATAAAAACTTTTTATATTAACTTTATCTCCTACTAAATCCTTTAACTGACGCTCTAATGCTTCACAAGTGTTTTTACCTTTGGTTATTAATGTTATACTCTTCATATCACAATTCACCTAAAATTAAATATTCTTCACGTAAATGAATATTTTTATTTTTTATTCTATAGTAACACCCTTAATTCCTTCCAAATATAAAAAAAGCTCCTAAAAAGGAGCTAAATTATTTTTTATTTATCTCGCTCATTATTTTATCCATCATTTTGTTTTTCTCATCCTCGGTGGATTTTTTCCAGACTACCTCAAATAATACACCCATTCCAGGAAGGGCATCATCTTCCTTTTCTTCTATTGTTTCTCTTATATAGCCCTCTACTTCCTCTTTTGTACTGCCGGCAAGATTTTTCATAACAAGGTCCCTTATGTCAAAGTTCATTTCCCATCCTCCCATAAAGTTTTTCTTTTTTATTTTTCCCAGTTATAAATTTTTTTCTCAAATTGTTTTTATTTTTTTATCTTTTTTCAGTTTAATTCTATAAAAAAAAGGCGTTTTAACGCCCAAACTATTTCTCAACAAATTAAAATTATCCGTAAAGGGAAAGCAACACACCTGCAACTATAGCGGTACCAATAACCCCGGCTACAT
>NZ_JBNARB010000029.1:0-22454 GCF_049723235.1 Thermovenabulum sp.
AAAAGCAGTCTACGTCTTTTTGGGGGTCTATGTGGTATTTTATCTGGTCTTCAGATAGGTGGGAGGGCAGGGGCCTCATTATGAGGATGCCGTTTATTTTTTCATCTTCATTTAGTTCGTGAATTTTCTTTATAAATTCCTGTTCCGTTATAGTTTCGGGTAATTCCAAGACGCTTGCCTCTACGCCTATTTCGCTCGCCCTTTTTAATGCGCCTTTAATGTATGACAGGGAATCGGGCCTTTCTCCAACGATTACTATCTTTAGATTGGGAATGTAACCTTTTTGCCTTAATTCCGAAACTTCTTTGGTTAAGTCCTCTTTTAAGGCCTCGGCTACTTCCTTGCCGGATAAAATTAAGGCCATTTCGTTCACCCCTTTTATTTTTGTATTTTTAAACCATGTTTTAACCCTTTAATTTTTCTAAAACGATTTTATAAGCTTCATCAGCTAAATTCTCCGCTTCTTTGCAGATTCTTTCTATGTATTCACTGATTTTTTTAAAAAATTCCTCATCATCTATTCCGTTTAAATTAATTACGACATTTAATTTTCCACTCAAGACGGCTGCTTTTAAAAGCAAAGCTCCTACTCCTACATCGCTTATGGCAAGTTTTGATCCTATTTCCGCAAGCCTCCTTTGAAGTTTTAAAGCTTCTAATGAATTCTCCATTATCTTTATTGGTACCTGGCAGGCGTTTTTTAAAGCATTTTTTAAAGCCTCTTCTTTTTGCTTTCTTTCTTCCTCGGTATTTTTAGGCAACTTATATGCCTTAGCAACTTCGCTGAAAACCTGTGCATCCTCATCAATAAGAGAAAGTAAGTTTTCCTGCAGTTCCTTAGTCTTATTTAATATTTCAATAACCTCTGGTTCCACATCTTTATACTTTTCCTTACCCACAGTCAAATTGCCTACCATACTTCCCAAAGCATTGCCTATTGCTCCAGCTAAAGCAGCAGCTCCTCCACCACCCGGTATTGGCTCCTTTGATGAAAGGATGCTAATAAAATCCTTTACAGTTTTATCTACAAACATGATTGACCTCCTGTTTGCTCTCATATTTTTAAGGTATTTTCCGCAACCTGTAAATTTATATGAGCGGCAATATGCATAATGGAGTCTTTTATCTCCTCATCAATAGCATTAGAAGCTATGCAGGCGTAGGCATGCCACAGCTTATTGGCTTCCTCTACGGCTTCTTCTCCAATCTTTTTCCCTATAAGTCCGCAAGCCACATAATAGGTAGCACCGCAGGGTGCAGAACGAATTACATTTACATTTGTTATATAGCCTTTATCATCAACCTGGACCTCGTATTCAGGCCTACCTAATTTAAATTCTTTAAGGAAGTTGTCAATATAGTAAAAACCCGTTTTTTTTAATGAACAAAACGGCTTCGGGAAAGCATATTCTATGCCGTATTTTTCACATATATTTTTGAGAGTTTTTTCTAAGTATTTATCAATCCATTTTGGATCTTCCCTTGGGGCTATTAGTGCTTTACATCCGGCTTCTGCTGCCCTTTTCAAAAGCTCCGGAAAAATATCGGGATGCACCCCTGCAGCAATTAACACATCATGTTCCGGGAGATTATCCGGAAGATAATCATCGGACTCATCAATGATTTCGGGTAAAATTGTAGGGAATAATACAATATCAACTATATTTTGAGTAAAATCCCCAACCTGACTTTTTTTGAATTCGAGGCAATCCGAAGAGATTTTACCCTTCCCCATTTTATTGAAGGTTAAATTCGGCAGGAGTTTTCTCAATATATATTCCCCGCTGTACCTGCAATAAAAAGGGGGAGGAAAGATTGGGTCATCCTTCCCCGCCGCCAAAAGTAACCTGTAGTCTTCCAAAGGATACACCTCGTTTTTTTATATTTTAGAAAAGCCCGGAAATCCTTCCGTTTTCGTCCACATCTATATTCTCCGCCGCCGGCCTCTTGGGTAGCCCCGGCATCGTCATTATCTCTCCGGTCAGTACCACGACAAAGCCCGCTCCAGCCGATACTTTTACGTTCCTTACGGTTATCCTGAAACCGGTGGGCCGCCCTAATAGCGCCGGATTATCGCTCAAAGAATACTGGGTCTTGGCCATGCATACCGGTAGATTGCCGAATCCTAATTTCTCCAAGTTCTCTATTTCCTTCTGTGCAGCAGGAGTATAATCCACTCCATCGGCACCGTATATTTCTTTTGCAATCGTCTCTATCTTTTCCTTTATGGAAAGTTCGAGAGGATATAAGGGAGCGTATCCGTTTTCTCCTTCCTCTATCAGCCTCAACACCTCATTGGCAAGGTCCACTCCGCCTTCTCCGCCCTTTGCCCATACCTCGGATAATACCACGTTTACTCCCAGGGCTTTGCATTCTTCCCTCACTAAATTAAGTTCCGCTTCGGTATCCGACGGGAATCGGTTCAGTGCCACTACTGCCGGTAACCGGAACTTTTTAGTAATGTTCTCCACGTGTTTTAAAAGGTTGGGAAGCCCCTTTTTCAGTGCCTGTAAATTCTCCTCATTTAACCTTTCCTTAGAAACTCCGCCGTTATACTTTAATGCTCTAACCGTAGCGACTATAACCACCGCATCGGGTTTAAGTCCCGCATACCTTGCTTTTATGTCCAAGAATTTCTCCGCTCCCAAGTCCGCACCGAATCCGGCTTCGGTCACCACGTAGTCGGCAAGTTTAAGTGCAAGCTTTGTGGCCATTACGCTATTGCAACCGTGGGCTATATTGGCAAAGGGCCCTCCGTGAATGAAAGCCGGCGTGCCTTCTAAGGTCTGAACTAAGTTGGGCATCAGGGCATCCTTTAAAAGGGCAGTCATAGCCCCGTGGGCTTTTAAATCTCCCGCGGTAACGGGTCTTCCATCGTAAGTGTAAGCTACTATTATCCTTGAAAGCCTTTCTTTTAAGTCCATTAAATCCCTTGAAAGGCAGAACACCGCCATAACTTCCGAGGCTACCGTTATATCAAAGCCGTCTTCCCGGGGTACACCGTTTGCTTTCCCGCCGAGCCCGTCGACTATGAATCTCAGCTGCCTGTCATTCATATCCACACAGCGCCGGATAACAATTCGGCGCGGATCAATGCCGAGTTCATTTCCCTGATATATGTGGTTATCCACCATGGCGCAAAGGAGGTTATTTGCAGCACCGATGGCATGAAGATCCCCGGTAAAATGCAGGTTTATATCCTCCATCGGGACCACCTGGGCGTAGCCTCCTCCGGCTGCCCCGCCCTTAACTCCGAAAACGGGGCCGAGGGAGGGTTCCCTCAAACATATTACCGCATTTTTCCCAATTCTTCTTAAAGCATCCCCGAGACCTACCGTAGTGGTGGTTTTACCTTCTCCTGCCGGTGTAGGGTTAATCGCGGTAACAAGGATAAGTCTTCCATCTTTCTTTTCCGAGAGCCTTTTTAAAATATTGTAATTAATCTTTGCTTTGTATTTACCGTAGTATTCAATATCATCTTCGGTAAGCCCCAGCTTTGCGGCAATGTCTTTGATGGGCTCTAATTTGGCCTCCTGAGCAATTTCAATATCGCTTTTAAAGGTCATGTCGCCACCCCTTTGTACAAAATTTATTTTGCAATTTTTAAGGATAAATTGCTTTTTATCCTTAATACTTCCTCTCTTAAAACCGAACTTGAATCATAGGGAGATATGCCCATTTTATCGGCATTGATAATTTCCTCGTTATAAGAAATGATTCCCAGAAGGTCACCGGGATCGATGTGGTCATTTATAAATTTTATATCGGCCTCATCTTTTACTTTATTTGCAACCACCAGCACCTTATCAATACCGAGATCCTTTGCCAATTTTTTTATCGTTTCAAAGGTTTTAATACTTCTGATGCCCGGTTCTACCACGGCTATAAAAGCATCCACAAAAGAAGCCGTAGCCCTGCCTAAGTGTTCAATCCCGGCTTCCATGTCAAGTATGAGAACCTCTTCCCTTTCTAAAATTAAATGCCGTATCACTGCTTTTAGAAAGGAGCTTTCAGGGCATACACAGCCTGCTCCACCCTTTTCAACACCGCCCATTTGAATAAGTTTAATACCCTCATGCTCCACACAGTATTTTTCCGGAATATCATCCACCTTAGGATTAAGGCTGAACATCTGCCCTAATACTCCGGGTTCAGCCCCCGTTCTTTCTTTTATTATATCTTTTAATTGGGAAAGGGGGATAAGCTTTTTTGCTTTTTCCTGCGGAAATCCTAAGGCAAAAGCAAAATTTGCATCGGGATCCGCGTCCACAGCGATTACCCTTTTACCCTCTATGGCATAAATTTTTGCAAGGCAGCCGGCAAGAGTGGTCTTCCCAACCCCACCCTTACCGGTTATAGCTATTTTCATGTTGTTCCCATCCTTCAAATTAAAATTATTTTAAATGCCCAGCATTTTCCGCTTTTTTTCTATATGATTGGCTATCTTTTCTGCTGCTTTCAGGGGATCGCTTTCCACTTCAAACCTTCCTCCCAGTATTTTTTCAATATCGGAGGTCAGGTAATTTACCACCGTTTCCGATCCCGTTATAGCAGGTGCTACCCCGAGGACAACATATATACCGGAAGATACTGCGTAAAGTCCTATAGACTGCGCTTTTTCGGACATCCACTCAGGAGCAGCCGCAGCCACCGGCAGATCGCTGATATCCACTCCCATATATTTTGCCACATCGGAAAGCAAAGTTAAAATCCTGCTTATATCCACACAGGAGCCCATGTGGAGAACCGGCGGTATTTCAAGAAGCTCGCAGCAGGTAGCAAGGCCTTTTCCGCAGTAATTAACCGCATCCATGGACATCAGCCCGGCTTTAATGCAGGCATGGGCACCGCATCCTGTTGTTACCACCAGGATGTCCCTCTTTATTAATTCCTTTGCCAGTGTTACATGCCCTGAATCGTGGGGGACTTTATGGTTGTTGCACCCTACAATTGCCGCTGCGCCCCTTAAAACCCCTGATTTTATAGCATCAACAAGAGGTTTTACGGTACCCGCAGGATGAGCAAAGGAATTTGTTACTTTGTCAAGAATTTTTAATATTGCTTCATAGCTATATCCCACATATCCTTCCGCTTTTCCCCCGGGAATGTATATTTTTTGTCTTCTATTTTTATAATTTAAGACCGCTTCTCTTACTATTTTTTTTGCAATTTCTACAGCCTTTTTTTCATCAAATTCCATATGTATTGCTCCGGGCACCTTAGCTTTCGGAGAAGTGGTTATTAATTTCGTATGATAGCATTTTACAATTTCAGAAAGAGAGGGCATAATACACTGCACATCTACCACCATTGCGTCTACCGCACCCGTAGCAATAGCCAGTTCTTGCTGAAAGAAGTTGCCGGCCATAGGCACTCCATGCCTCATGGTAATTTCATTGCCCGTACAGCACATTCCGGCAAGGATGATCCCTTCCGCCCCCTGTTTTTGGGCAAGATCGATTAGTTCCGGGTCCCTGGAAGCTATAACTATCGCTTCCGACAGGGTAGGCTCGTGTCCGTGAACAATTATATTTACGTAATTTTCTTTGAGTACACCGAGATTTGCCTGTGTTTTTTTTGGCACGGGTGTGCCAAAAATTACATCTGAAAGTTCCGTGCCTATCATCGATCCTCCCCATCCGTCGGATAGGGCTGCCTTTGCGGCTTGATTAATAATATTTCTATAATCCGCATCGCATCCCATGTGGGTGGAATGCATTACCTGAACCACTTCCCGGTCAATTGCCCTCGGAGAAATTCCCAGCTCATCCCAGATTACACATCTTTTTTCCGGAGCCCTCCCCAAGAATCTTAATTTCCCGAAGGGTTTTCCAAATTCTTCAAGAGCCATTAATGCGACTTCCCGGGCAATTTCCTTTAAACTTCTGTTTTCTACTTTTATATTCCATTCCTTAGCAATTTTAAGCAATTTATCTTTATCTCTGACCTCGTAATCTCCTTCATCATTGGCGGCATGGTAGAGGGCCTGGGCGATATCCCTCCCGTGGTCGGAATGGGCTGCCGCTCCAGCAGCTACGGCTCTGGCAAAATTCCTGGATACTATGGTATCTTCCGTGGCTCCGCAGATTCCTTTTTTGGGGCCATCCTCCGTGATTTTAACAATCCTGCAGGGCCCCATTGAACAGTTGGTGCAGCACAATCCCATTTCTCCAAAACCGCACTGAGGCTGCATGGCCTGGGCTCTGTCCCAGACGGTTTCCAAACCCATTTCCTTTGCATATTCGTACATTTTCGCGGTAGCATTATCACAGCTTTTACAAAAAGTGGTTTCTTTCAACTTATTCCCTCCTTAGCAAATCTTTTATACTGCTTTTACTTTTAAAGCTTTTGTAGGACATGCTTTTGCACAATAGGGTTCATCGCTTTCCATACATCTGTCGCAAACCGTTGGAAAATTGTATAATTTTATTGCATTGAACGGACATGCATCCTGACAAAGTCCACATCCTGTGCATGTAATTTCATTCACTTTTATTGTGCCGTTTTCCCTTCTTTCAAGAGCACCGACAGGACATGCTTTTATGCATTTTGGATCTACGCAAAGCATGCACTGCTCTACTTTGATTTTTCCGTTCTTAACCTTTATCCTGATACGAGAAAACCTTCTTTCCTTAATTGCACCCGCAATGTTTTTCGTTTTTGAATGGGCAGCCGCACACGCAAGTTCACAGGTTTTACACCCCAAGCACTTTTCCTTTTCAAAAAAGATTTTTATCAATTCAACTTCCCCCTTTTTCCCGCCCATATGTTAAATTTTTCACAACCTCAATTATATATTAACTCTTTGTTAAATTTCTGTCAATATAAAAAGCCCCCATTAAAGGAGGCTTTATAAAAAAAGTTAAAAAAATTATTTTTTGATTTGAATTAATATCATCCTTCCTATAGCATAACTAAGTGCGAAAACCGCCAAGGTGCCCAAAGTCCCTGCGAAGGCTGTGGAAATATAATCATTTTGAATAAAAGAAACCCTGTATTCGCTAAAAGGTGAAGGAATCAAACCCTGAACAGCTTTTTCTTCAAAATTTAAGTTGCTGCTCACCCTTTCCAGACCGTCGGGCAGGGAAGAAGCAAAGGGAGAAAGCAGGGCAGCAATTACTAATGCAGCAAAAAGAATATAAACCCAAACCTTTTTTATTATTTTCATACCGTCATCCCCTTTTCCGAATTATCGATGCTATCCACCTTTATATTCCTCACCCTGTCCACAAAAGAACATACTGCTACGGTAATCAATCCCTCCCCGATTCCTATCAAGGAATGTATAACGACCATGGGAATCAGTACCTCCTTCAGCCCTGCCACCCCCGAAAGAAAAAGCTCTACACTGCAAAAAATTGAAGCGGCTACTACCGAGGCCCACCCGGCCAAAAATATACCTGCGAGTTTTTTGCCATAAAACCATTTTTTAGCAAGTTTCAGTATATAAAAGGCCGTAACCGGAGCCACTACCGCCATGTTGAAGATATTTGCTCCAAGGGCTAATAGCCCTCCATCCTGAAAAAGCAGGCACTGAAGTATAAGTACTGATGCCATAGCCAGCCCCGCCAGCTGGGGCCCCATCGCATAAGTAAGCATAGCCGCTCCCAGAAAATGACCCGAAGTACCTGCCATTACAGGAAAATTCACCATTTGAGCTGCAAAAACAAAGGCTGAAAGAACTCCCAGAAAAGGAATATCTTTTTCTTCCATTATTTTTTTTGCACTGTCAGCATCTTTTTTTAAAGCATAGGCGCTGGCGGCAGCAGTAACTATAAGGGTTTTTGGATCGAGAAAACCATCGGGTATATGCATATAACTTCCTCCTGTCAATATATTTTATATAATTAAAACAGGCCATGAAGCATCTCTTTCAAGGAGATTTTTGACCTTCATGGCCTGTTTACCAATGACTTTATTAAGTTAATGAAGTCCTTAGTCTTATAAGGTAAAAAATCGCCTTCTCCTAAAATTTCCTTTGAGAATCTGTAAACCAGCGGTTGTTCCAGGTCAGCCTCTTTTATCACTTCATCCCGGGTTAATATTTCAGGAGGGCCTTCGGCAAGAACCCTTCCCCTTTTTAAAATTATCACCTTTTGCGCCCAATCTGCAGCAAAGTTCACATCGTGAGTTGCAATAATCAATGTTCGCCCTTCCTCTTCCAAGTACTTTAAAATATTTATAATCTGCCGCTGGGAAGAGGGGTCAAGGAAAGCCATAGGTTCATCTAAGATAAGTATTTCAGGGTCTACGGCTATTACGCCGGCTATTGCTACCTTTTTTTTCTGACCGTAACTTAAATGTTGAGGAATTCTTTCCTTTAATTCCTCTATTTTTAAAGCCTTCATGGCTTTTTCCACTCTTTTTGCTACTTTTTCCTTATTAAAACCGAAATTTAGAGGCCCAAAAGCAATATCTTCGTATACCGTTGCAGAAAATACCTGATCATCCGGGTTTTGGAAGACAAGACCTACTTTTTTTCTTATTCTATACTCATTCCCTTTTTTTACCTCTTCTCCGAAAATCTTTACCCTTCCCTTCACGGGAAGATAAACTCCATTGAGATGTAAAAGCAATGTGGTTTTTCCAGCTCCGTTTTCTCCCAGAATTGCTACCTTTTCTCCCGGCATAATTTTAAAACTTATTCCCTTTAATGCCTCGCTGCCATCCCTGTATCGAAAAAACAAATTCTCTACTTCTACTGCATAATCCATTTCAATACACCTTTTCTATAAATAGTAAAATTGCGGGAGGTATTAAAATACCTGCTGTGAAAATTATGTTTGATACCAAGAGGCTTTCTTCCTCCTTTAGTACAAGCTTACCGTTATATCCCCTGGAAAGCATGGCATTATATACTCTTTCACTGCGTTCTGCCGATCGTACAAATAAACTTCCCACTAAATAGCCGAGAATTTTCATGGTATTTAAATCCCAGAAACCCCTGCCTCTTTTGAAACCTTTAGAAATTAAGGCTTTTTCCATGCTTTCCAGTTCTTTAGATATTACATCAAAATATCTGTAAGTAAGAAAAACCATATCTGCCAGAACGCTAAGAAGGCCTATTTTTTTAAACCCGGTAATGACCCTGGCAAAGGAAAACATCGTATTAAAAGTAGAAACAATAAGAATTGCTTGTAAGCTTTTAAGAAATATTATAACATATTTTTGATATCCGAAATCCGTATTTAAACTATATGCAAAAAAAACCATAAAAGCAGAGAACAAAACCGGTATCTTAGAACTTCTTACCGCCTCAATAAATCTAAAATTATAAAGTGCAAATACCGCCAAGGTAATAAGAAGGTTATATATTAAAAACCTTATGTCGTTAAAAAGTGATACTTCTATAATATAAATCAATAAACTCAGTGCTATAGCAGAGGAAGAAATTTTTTTCACGGTTTATACTCCCTGGTAATAGCTTCTGGTAGATTTATTCTTTTCAAAAGAATTTTTATTAAAAGAGCGTATAGCGGAATGTTAACCGCCTGGGTTATTGCAGCGGTAGTCATTTTATAAATCAGCGGAATTCCAAAGAGTTTATTTAAAAAGTAAGGAACAAGCAAAATGGAGGTTAAGGTCTGCCCTACAGCAATGGCAAATAAAATTTCCCAAAACCTGTAATTTTTAGTTTTCATAATCTTCAACACCAGTGCGGGGATAATACCCGTTAAAGCGCTGGTTAAAGTAAAATGCGGCATATAAGGCCCCATAGGATTTATTCCGTAACCCACTATATCCCCTACGGCTCCGATTATTCCTCCGGCCATTGGCCCCATCAAAATCCCGCCGAATATCAAAGGAAGTCCTCCAAAGCCTATCCTGATAGCTTCCACATTTCCAAGCGCAATTCTTATGCTGGCAATTCGGGTAAGTATAATATTTAAGACAATAAGCATCGCCATATATGTGATTTTCCTTGCCGCGGAGTCCTTATTCACGCCCTCACTTCCCTTCTATTTGTTCCTATATTCACATTTTATCGTATTGTTAATAATTTGTCAATCTCGCTGCCCCGTATTATGCTATTTCAAGTATTGAATCATTTTAATTAATTATTTTAATTATACCAAAATTATAAAGCCCCGCAACAAAAAAAATTAAGCCGCCTTTCAGGCGGCTTAATTTTACCTTACATATATGAAGTACAGGATAAAAGTTACCGCAAGAATGTACATCACCCAGTGAACCTCTTTTGATCTGCCCGAAAGGGTCATCAAAAGAGCATACGCCACAAATCCTACCGCAAGTCCTAAGGAAATGCTGAAGGTCAATGGCATCAAAATAGCGGTGAGGAAAGCCGGGAAAGCCTCGTAAAAATCCGAGAATTTAATCTCGTTCAAGCTGGAAGCCATAAATATACCGACGATAATCAGTGCAGGAGCGGTAGCCTGGGAAGGCACTGCAAGGGCTATGGGAGAAAATATGATAGAGGCAATGAACAAGAGCGAAACCACTACGGAAGTTAAGCCCGTCCTGCCACCTGCGCTGACACCTGCGGCACTTTCTACATAAGTAGTGGTATTGCTTGTCCCCAGCAATGAACCGATCACGGTACCGAGTGAGTCAGCAAAAAGAGCCTTGTTACCCCTTTTTAAATTGCCGTTTTCATCGATCATACCCGTTCGGGAGGCCACACCCACAAAGGTGCCAATCGTATCGAAAAGGTCGGCAAAGAATAAAGAAAATATCACGGGATACATGGAAACCTTTAAAGCGCCCATAATATCCAGTTTTAAAAGTCCCGGTGCCATACTCGGGGGCGCTGAAATCAGGGTTGATGGAATTTTGGTTATCCCCATGGGTATTCCGAGAATGGTTGTAACAATTATACCAAGAAGCATGCCCCCGCGAACACCTCTTGCAACGAGAACAGCGGTAATGATAAGCCCTAGGGTTGCAAGGAGTGTCCCCGGATCCTTGAAGTTTCCGAGGTCTACAAAAGTTGCAGGATTGGGCACTACAATCCCGGCATTTTTAAAACCTATAAAAGCTATAAAAAGTCCGATACCGGCACCTACCGCATGTTTTAAAGGAAGGGGTATTGCTTTAATCAGCAATTCCCTGAGCCCCGTAAGAGTAACAATAACGGCTATGATTCCGGACAAAAACACCGCACCCAGGGCTGTCTGCCAGGGAATCCCCATTTTGCCAACCATTACATAGGCGAAAAAGGCGTTAAGTCCCATACCCGGAGCTAAGGCAAAGGGATAGTTGGCGTAAAGTCCCATAAAAAGGGTTGAAATAGCGGCAGCTAAGGCAGTTGCCATAAAGACGGCACCCTGATCAAGCCCGGCATCCTTTAATATAATCGGGTTTACCAGTATAATATAAGCCATTGTAACGAAGGTCGTAAAACCTGCCAGTATTTCCGTTCTTACATCGGTGCCGTTTTCACCGAGCTGGAAAAACCTTTCTAAAAATCCTTCTTCTTTTGCTTTTTTGATGACAATCTCCTCCTTCAAAGCTGCAACCTCCTTAAATATTTTTACCCGAACCCTTAAAAATAATAAATCCCCTTTTTGGAAAATAAGGGGAATACTAGGATTCCCCTATAGCCTTCGGCGGTTTACGGCCGCCCGGTAGAAACTTCCGGGCCCTATTCCCGGAATTATACAGGGGTTGCGGGCAAATTTTTAATTTTCGTTTTTATTTTATCAGAATTGTTAAATCCGGTCAATATATAATAGAACATTTCTGGGGTTGATTTTATACATCATTCGGAAAATTAATAACAAATCATTTTCACGAAACAAAAATGTATTGACATTTTCGGGTAAAAGATTATAAAATAAACATAACAACAGGAGGATCCCATGACTGGCGGCAGTGGAATTAACCACAGGGGAGTGGGATCAATAGGGAATGCCGACCGCCTGGGCAAAATAAATTTTGTCCGGGCGGTTTTTGTTTTTATCCTTTACATTATCAAATTCATCTTTATTAAGTGGCAAGGGAGGTAATAAAAATGCAGGAAGCCTGGAGGGGTTTCATCCCAGGTATCTGGGTAGAAGAAATAAATGTAAGGGATTTTATTTGCAAAAATTTCACCCCTTATTATGGAGATGGCAAATTCCTTTCAGGACCTTCGGAAAAAACCTGGCGGCTCTGGGAAAAATGCAAAGAACTCCTATTAGAAGAAAGTAAAAAAGGCGGAGTTTTAAAAATAGACACAGGTACAGTTTCATCAATTACCGGTCATAAACCCGGATATATACAAAAAGAGGATGAGGTAATTTTTGGACTTCAGACCGATGAACCGTTAAAAAGAGCCGTTAACCCCTTTGGAGGCATACGCATGGTCAATGAGGCGTGTAAAGCCTACGGCTATGAACTCGACCCGCATATAAACGAGATTTTCTCGAAATACCGCACCACCCATAATGAAGGGGTTTACAGAGCCTATACAGAGGAAATGCTTCTTGCAAGAAAGCTGGGGATAATCACAGGGCTTCCCGACAATTACGGAAGAGGGAGGATAATCGGAGATTACCGAAGGGTAGCCCTTTACGGAGTTGACAGGCTTATTGAGGAAAAAAAGAAGGATCTTTGTGATCTTAAGTCTCCCATAACTGCAGAAATTATTCAGCTAAGAGAAGAGATATCCATGCAGATTGAAGCTTTACGGGACCTGAAAAAAATGGCTCTTGATTACGGTTTTGACATTTCCTATCCGGCCAGAACCGCCTTTGAGGCCGTTCAGTGGATTTACTTTGCCTATCTTGCGGCAATAAAGGAGCAAAACGGAGCAGCCATGTCCTTAGGCAGAGTAAATACTTTTCTGGATATTTACATTGAGCGGGATATAAAAAGCGGAATTCTTAGCGAAGAACAGGCTCAAGAACTCATAGACCAGTTTGTTATCAAGCTCAGAATGGCAAGACAGCTCCGCACGCCCGAATACAACGAGCTATTTGCCGGGGATCCCATGTGGATTACCGAAGCCCTTGGTGGAATGTGCTTGGATGGCCGGCCGCTGGTAACAAAGACCACTTACCGCTTTTTAAATACCCTTGTCAACCTTGGACCTGCGCCGGAGCCGAACTTGACCGTATTGTGGTCTAAAGATCTGCCGGACAATTTTAAAAAATTCTGCACAGAACTTTCTATTAAAACCAGCTCCCTTCAGTATGAAAATGACGATTTGATGAGACCCATTTTTGGGGATGATTACGGAATTGCCTGCTGTGTATCGGCTATGAAGCTGGGAAAGCAAATGCAGTTTTTCGGAGCAAGGGTGAATCTGGCAAAAGCTCTGTTACTCGCCATTAACGGAGGAAAGGATGAGAAAACAGGTTTAAAAATAGGCCCCGAATTGCCTCCCATGAATAAAGGCCCATTAAACTACGAAGAGGTATTTAAAAGGTATACCATTGTTCTTGAATGGCTTTCAAATTTATACGCAGATACCATGAACCTCATTCATTACATGCACGATAAATACAACTACGAAAGACTTCAAATGGCCCTGCACGATACCAATGTGGATCGATTGATGGCCTTCGGTATAGCCGGGCTATCGGTAGTGGCCGATTCCCTCAGTGCGATAAAATACGCAAAGGTCACTCCCATTTTTAATACCGACGGAATATGCGTGGACTTTATTATTGAAGGAGATTTTCCAAAATACGGAAATGACGATGACCGGGTGGATTCCATTGCGGTAGAAGTAGTAAAAACCTTTTACGGATTCTTAAAAAGAAAACCCCTTTATCGAAAAGCCCGGCCAACAGTATCCATCCTTACTATTACCTCAAATGTGGTCTACGGCAAAAAAACCGGCGCCACTCCCGATGGTCGAAAATCCGGCGAACCTTTCGCTCCCGGAGCAAACCCCATGAGCGGCAGGGAGAGGATGGGCCCGCTCGCCGCTTTTAACAGCATATGTAAGCTGCCCTACGATTACTGCAGGGATGGTATATCCTATACCTTCTCAATTGTGCCCCAGGCTTTGGGAAGAAGCGATGAAGATAGGGTAAATAACCTCACCGCGCTTCTTGAAGGCTATTTTTTAAACAAAGGACACCATATAAATGTCAATGTAATGGATAAAAAGCTGCTTCTTGATGCCATGGAAAATCCTTATAAATACCCCCAGCTAACCATCAGGGTTTCGGGATATGCAGTTCACTTTTCAAAACTCTCCCGGGAGCAGCAGTTAGAAGTGCTTACCAGAACCTTTTTTGAAAGCCTATAGCAGAAACTGAAAATAATCTGCAAAACCTTAAGAAAAATGAGGGGTTTAAAAATGGGCATAAAAGGAAGAATTCATTCCATTGAAACTATGGGAACTTTGGACGGTCCCGGTATCCGCTTTGTGGTTTTTACTCAGGGCTGCCCGTTAAGGTGTGCTTACTGCCACAACCCGGATACCTGGGACCCCTCGGGTGGATATTTAATCGAAGCAGGTGAGTTATTCAATAGGATTTTAAGGTATAGAAATTATATGGAATTTTCAGGAGGTGGGGTAACCCTTTCAGGGGGCGAGCCCACCCTCCAGCCGGATTTTTGCGCCGAACTTTTTAAAAGGTGTAAAGATGCCGGTATAAATACCGCTTTAGATACCTCAGGCTATTGCGAACAAAAGAATCTGGAAAAAATTCTGCCCTACACCGACTTAGTGCTTTTTGATATCAAACATTTGGACACAAAAAGTCATATTGAACTCACAGGGAGGGATAATAGTAAAATCTTGGAAAATTTACACTTAATTGAATCTAAAAAAGTAAAAACCTGGGTAAGATATGTTTTGCTGCCCGGAATTAACGATGCACCGGAAATTATTAATAAACTCGCGGATTTTCTTTCAGGCTTTCATTTTATCGAAAGGGTAGAAGTTTTGCCATACCACAGATTGGGTATTCACAAATGGGAAAAACTGGGCATCAGTTATAAACTTAAAAAAATTAATCCTCCGTCAAAGGAGGATTTAAACTGCATCAAACACATTATAGCCCAGAGGGGGTTAAAGGTATCTTAAAAACTATACCATAATACCCTCTTCCTTTAAATATTCTGCTGCCGCTTTCAGGTTATCTACCCGGAAAATTATAAGGGCTTTCCCCGGGTTTTCTCCCATAAAGGCATACATATACTCAATGTTCACCGATTTTCTGCTTAATATCTCCAGTATCTTTTGTACCTCTTTAAAAGTATGCTGAACTTCAACAGCTATTACTTCGGTGATTTTAACCGTAAATCCTCTTTCCTGCAAAACCTTCAAAGTTTTTTCCGGATCATCTACTATTAATCTTAAAACCCCGAAATCCGCAGTATCTGCAAGCATAAGGGCCTTTACATCCATACCGTTTTCGTTAAGGGCAGAAGTAACCGCATAGAGCCTTCCGGGAGTATTTTCAAGGAAAACCGAAAGCTGTTTGACAATCATCCGTATACCTCCTATAATTATATTTTTCTTTTATCTATTATCCTTTTTGCCTTACCTTCGCTGCGTTCTATGGTTTTAGGTTCTACCAGCTTAACCTTTACGGAAATCCCAAGAGTAGTCTCAATTTCATTTTGAATTTTTTTACTTAAAATTTCAAGGGATCTCACGTCATCAAAAAACATTTTTTCCGATACTTCCACATGCACTTCCAGCACATCTAAGTGATCCACCCTGTCTACCACCAGCTGGTAGTGGGGTTCCGTTTCTCCAAACTGCAAAAGCACGTGTTCTATTTGAGAAGGGAAAACATTCACACCTCTTATTATCAGCATGTCGTCGGTTCTTCCCTCAATCCTGCCGATTTTAACACTGGTTCTTCCGCAAGCACAGGGCTCTGCTATAAGCCTTGAAATATCTCCCGTCCTGTATCTTATTATAGGAAGAGCCTCTTTTGTCAGCGAGGTAAATACCAGTTCCCCTTTTTCCCCTGGCGGAAGCACATCGCCGGTTTTTGGATCAATTACTTCTACCAAGAAGTGATCTTCCTGAACGTGGAGCCCATTTTTATGCGGGCACTCTATGGCTACACCGGGGCCAATTATTTCACTCAGGCCGTATATATCAAGAGCCGTTATTTTCAACCTTCCTTCAATTTCCCTCCTCATGTTCTCCGACCAGGGTTCGGCGCCAAAAACCCCTATGCGCAGGTTCAAATCTTCCGGTTTTAGCCCCATTTCCTCGATTACTTCGGATATGTGAAGGGCATAGGATGGGGTGCAGGTTAATACAGTTGTTCCGTAATCCTTCATTATCATTACCTGCCTTTTTGTATTCCCCCCGGATATGGGAATTATCGTCGCCCCAATTTTTTCCGCACCATAGTGAAATCCAAGCCCGCCGGTAAAGAGGCCATATCCGTAAGCATTTTGGATTACATCGTTTTTTTGGATTCCCGCAGTCATTAAAGAGCGGGCCATGAGCTCCGTCCATACATTAATATCGCTTCTCGTATACCCAACCACCGTTGGCTTACCGGTGGTTCCTGATGAGGAATGAATTCTCACCACTTCGCTCAAAGGAACGGCAAACATTCCGTAAGGGTAGTTTTCCCTGAGGTCCTTTTTATAAGTAAAGGGAAGGTATTTTAAATCCTCCAAGGATTTCAGGTCGCCCGGTTCAAAGCCGGCGTTCTGCATCACCCGCCTGTAGTGAGGAACATTATAAAAAGCCCTTTCCAAAGTGTTTTTTAATCTTGAAAGCTGCAGTTCCTTAAGCTCATCCCTTGGCATACATTCGTATTTTTCATTCCAGTACATCTTATTTACCCCCTTCTTTTATTAAAAAATAATCCTCAAATAAAAAAGCCCTTCATCCACGATGGGACGAAAGGCTGGTTTCCGCGGTACCACCCAAATTGGCATAAAGCCCACTCTTTTCGGGCACGAATTTTAATCTATGCCCTATTGTTTTAACGGTCAAAACCGTCCGGACCTACTTTAAGTTTCAGCCCGAAGCTCAGAAGGGAACTTCAGCTACTTTCGCCTGAAAACGCTCTCAGTCGCCGGCGTTTTCTCCCTGTAAGGCGCTCCATAGCCTACTTTCTTCCGTCATCGCCTTTTGCTTATTGACATTTTAATTGGATAAAATTATACCACAGGAGAGCAGAGGCGTCAATCATTATTTTTTAATGCTATTTCTCAAAAGTTATATTATAATAAAATCAAAATCAAAGGATATACGCAAATAAAAATCCGGGTGGGAATGTTTTATGAATATTAACCTTAATTCACTATTATCCCTTACAATTGAAACCTTTAACAATCTGCTCAAAGCAGATGAAAGTAAACTTTTAAAAAAAATTCTACCCGAAAAATTAATAACTGAAGAAAAAATAATTTCAGAAGAAGATAAAACGATAAACAATCAGGATATAATAGCGAATTTTGAAGCCTTTCAGGAAAAAATCCCCCTTTTATTTACCCGAAAAATACTTGAAAGAGTAATTAAAAACAATCCGGGCTATAGCGATGAAACCCTGTTCAAGGATTTATATAACTTCTTGAAAAGAGAATTTCAATCCCTGAGGAAAGAATTTACCTCTAAAAAAAATATATTATCTTTTAAAGGTATTGACGAAATAGAACAAATTCTTTTAAAAAATATACATAATAATAACGATTCCCTTAAAAACTTTCAATTGCTTTTAAAATTTATAAATATAGGTTTTACTGAACTGAAACAAAAAACTCACTTTGACATCCTGTTTTTAGAGGATAATAAATTTATCCTCTTTAAGGTAGAAAATCAAAAAAACCCTGAAAACCGGTTTAATCTTAGCTTCTTAATAAACACAAAAAACTACGGAATAGTAGAAGCAAAAATTACCTGCTGTAATAAATCTCTGAGCTCTTCTCTAATTTTTGAAAACAGAAATTTTTGCGAGGAAGCAAAAAAATATTTTCAAACCTTGAAAAAAGAAGGTAAGCTTTCTAAAAGCCTTTCAGGTTTAAACTTCCTTTATGACTCCGAAAGGCTGGAAAAATTTTTTATCGGTGAAGCATTTTCGCTTAATAATACAAAAATAGATTTAAAAATATAGATTGGAATTAAAAAGGAGAAAAAATAATGAATGATAAAAGGAATAATAATAACGATAATAATGGCAAACCTTTGAAAGCTGCGGCAATAAAATACGACAAAGATAAGGATGATGCTCCAATCCTTGTGGCAAAAGGTCAGGGAGAAATTGCCAGGGAAATATTAAAAATTGCTGAAAAAGAAAGCATCCCCGTCTTGCAGAATTCCCCTTTGGTGGATGCTCTAATGAAAGTCGAAATAGGTTTTGAAATTCCTCCCGAACTTTACAAAGCGGTGGCTGAAATCCTTGCCTTCATTTATTCCTTAGATACCACTACCCCCCGCATTTTTTCCCCATCCAAGTAAGCATCGTATAATCCCTCGAAAACCCAGACTGCCGGATGTTCGGTGGGCTTACTTTTTGCACTTTTAAAGAATTCAAAGTTGATAACGTTGGTCTCAATTGAATCAAATACGGGCATGTAAAGTATTCCGTCTAAATCTAAGTCCGCAAAAAAATGGGTACCGTAGGACAGTTCCGGCATAAAATTCTTTGTTTTTATACCGAGTTCTACCAGCATCCCGCAGTTAGAAATTTCGTTATAGGTGACCGGCACACCCAGGTTGGGATTGCTGGAACCCCATCGCCCCGGCCCTACAAGTATATACCTTTCTTTCTGCAGTTTTTCGTTTACCCTTCCCACTTCCCGGGCCACCTCGTACTTGTCCGGGCATTTATTATATTCTTCAAAATCAACGTACACAATGTGTCTTACATTTTTCAAAACACCGTTAGTCAGCATTCTGTCCCCTGCAAGAATAATATTTTCTTTTTTTATATCCTTTGGGATTTCCACCTTGCTGTACTCTTCGTAGCTGGTCAACGGCCTGACCTGCACCAGTGCAAACTTAGGGTCTTCCGGTTCGTAAGCCCATTCCACATCCACCGCAATTCCCATTAAATCTTCCAAATATCTGAATAAAAACTCCATCAGCCGGAAAAAGCGGGGTTTAAAGGCAGGAAAATTATCAAAAGTAAAAACTATCCTCTCCCCGGGATTAAGCTTTGTCAGCACCGGCGGAACATCCTTCAACATATTTTCCGTGGAAGAATATACAGATGCGAATTTATTAAAATTCCTGTGATAGGAAATTAGGTCCAGCCTGACGTTTATATTATAATCCCGCAATTCCCCGGTATCCATATCAAGCATATCAAAGGTCTCCTGGGAGTACTTTGCAATCTCCCAGGGATTATTTCCTTCGGGACGCAGGCTCAAATTTGTCAGCGAAAAAATTCTGGCATAACCTCTTCCGGTACTTCTTGTCCCGAGGCCAAAAACAATCCTTACCACTCCGTCTTCCTTTCTTATTCTTTCCGTAAACCTCCTGTAATTTTGAGAAAAGCCAACCCCCGCAATTTCGGGGTAAAATCCTTCCTTGCGCCTTTTACCGAAAAGCTGCTGGATAATAACAGCCATTTTTTCATTGTGCAGGTTGTGTTTTTCCCGGTAAACAACAGCGTTTTTGCCGTATGTACTTGCGTAAATCTGCTTTATAGCCCGGGTAATCTGTTTTAATCTAAAATCAATTCCACCCGTATTGGGTATAAAAGTTGTAAAATATTTACCTGCGAAAGAATATTTAATGCTGTCCTCAAGATACGAAGAAGACCTTATGGCAAGGGGATAATCCATAATCGATACCACTTTTTCCAGAAAGCTAATTACATAATCCGGAAATTTGCCTTCCAGAATTTTTTGCTGTATTAAATTTAAATTCCCCGGTTCTTCCTTTATAATCCTGTCTATTTTATTCAATTCTAGAAAGTCCTCGTAAACCTCCGTGGACAAAAAGTAACTTTCAGGTATTACCACGTTTTTTAAGATTTCGTATTCTTCTTTTCTTTCCTCCAGGTGAATTTTTGCGTATACCAGTCCTTTTGCTTTTCCGCCTATGCACTCGGTGCCCAGGGTTTTTTCCCTAATCTCTTTAATTTCCAAAGGATTAAACTGAATAAATTTTTTTACCTTTTCCTTTGTGGTATCCATCTTTTTCACACCTTCCAAGAAATTTAATGCACTATTTTAGATAATAATTTTTGTATATAGGCAATTCCGTTAAATCCGTATAAAGCCATCAATGTCCAGATTGTAGCCCATACCAAATCCCCCAGAAAACAAAATACAACGTATTCAATTAAATCTATACCTGCAACGCCGGACAACCAAATAGCGGGAGTTCGGGGAAGACCTATCAAACGGCTTATAAAAACCACATAGCCCCCTTTATTTTTATACCATCGCTCAATCCTCCGGTAGACATCTTCTTTTACTTTAAGTTTTTTTAACAGTGATTTTACAAATCTCTTACCCTTAAACCTTCCTACAAAATAGGCCAGAATGTTTCCGGATAAATTGCCGAGGGTGATGTAAAGGATTACCTTGAAAAGATTTAAGCTCCCTTTTTTTATAAGGTAAGCGGCGGCGATAAATATTATTTGAACCGGACCGGGCATCCCCGTTCCTTCATAAAATAAGAAAAGGAAAATTCCCGCATAGCCGTACCGTATTATAAATTCGTAAAGGGAGTTCACTTTTGCCACTCCAATATAGCTTCTTATTTTCCATAATAACACAATTATTCAAGAGTTCCTACTGCTTCTTCTACCTTTTTTACTAATTCCCCGCTTTTTATAAGATGCGCAAGTTTTTTAATATCCCGGCTTAAAACCCTGTCTTCTTCAATTTTGGGGACAACGTCCCTTATCAGTTCATAGGCCCTTCTGGTACCCTTCCCCAGATCGCTGAGACATCCTCGCTCTTCAAACCTGAAATCTAAAGCCTGAGCAGCACATAGAAGTTCAATAGCAAGAACGTTTAATGTGTTTTCTACTATTTTCCAGGCCTTTTTCGCTGCAATTGTCCCCATGCTTACATGATCTTCCTGATTTGCAGAAGAAGGTATAGAATCCACACTGGCCGGAAAAGAAAGAGTCTTGTTTTCTGATACCAGCGCTGCTGCCGTATACTGGCTAATCATTAGCCCCGAGTTCAAGCCGCCGTTTCTCGTTAAAAACGCCGGAAGCCCTTCATTAAGGCTGGGGTTGACAAGCCTTTCTATTCTACGCTCGGCGATGTTTGAAAGCTCCGATACGGCAATAGCGAGGTAATCCATATTTATAGCCACCGGTTCTCCGTGAAAATTTCCTCCCGATATTATCTTTCCTTCTTCGGGGAATATTAATGGGTTATCCGTAGCCGAATTTATCTCTATTTCAACAACGTTTTTTACATGATTTAATGCATCCTTAATAGCTCCGTGCACCTGGGGTATGCACCTTAATACGTAAGCATCCTGAACTTTGTACTGCCCCTGACGGGTAATAAATTTACTTTTATCCAGCAATTTTCTCATATTTTCCGCTGCTGCCCTCTGGCCCCTATGGGGTCTCACCCTTTGCACCTTTTCGTCAAAAGCATCTATTATTCCATTTAATGCCTCAAAGGTCAGGGCACCGCTGATATCCGCTGCCTTTGAAAGATTTATAGCTCCAGCAACGGAAACACAGGCTAATGCGGTCATGGCCTGAGTCCCGTTAATCAAAGCAAGCCCCTCTTTCGCTTCTAACACAACGGGTTCTATTCCCGCCCTTTCAAGAGCGATTCTCCCGGGAAGCACCTCCCCTTTGTATATTGCTTCACCTTCTCCCATCATTACCAGCACCATATGAGCCAGGGGCACAAGGTCTCCGCTGGCCCCCAAGGAGCCCTGAGAGGGAACAAGGGGTACTATATTTTCATTTAGCATTTTTATTATAGTTTCAAGGGTTAATAGCCTGACTCCCGAATACCCTTTTGCCAGGGCGTTTATTCTCAAAAGCATCATAGCCCTTACCACTTCTTCAGGAAAATATTCCCCGACTCCCGTGGCATGGCTTCTTATTAGATTTCTTTGAAGCTTTTTTGTATCTTCCGGTGATATTACCACATTGCAAAATTTTCCAAAACCGGTAGTAACACCGTACACTATTTCTCCCTTTTTTATTATTTTTTCTACATATCTCCTGGAATTATTTATTTTTTCTATAGCAGTATCGGAAAGTCTTACCTTTTCTCCCCTCACCGCCACATTTACAACTTCTTCTATTGTCAGATCTTCTCCTTTAATAATCATGGATTACCCCCCAAGCATTTTATTTATAAATTCAATTTTCTGCTTATTCTTTATACTAATGCTTCCTTTTATACAAAAACTTTTTATACCCCGATTTTTTCTTTATGCTGATACTTTAGCATCATAAAAGCCCCTAAAAGCCGAATAAGGGAAACCTTTCGGTTCCCCTTATTCAAAAATTTTATTTGTAAAAAATTATTATGAAATAAAGGTATTTATAAGCTATATTATAACGTGTTTTTACATTTGTCAATAAAAAATAAAAGATTTCGGCAGCGACCTACTCTCCCGGGATAACCCAGTACCATCG
>NZ_JBNARB010000030.1:0-15846 GCF_049723235.1 Thermovenabulum sp.
CTTTAATGGAAGCTGTTCACGATGTTCACGGAGAGTCTGTTCATAATGCTTAAAAATACTCTAAAGTGTATATACATATATAGTCATAAAAAGTTTTTTAAAACAGTATTAATATATAGAACAGTTTGAAAATAAACCTATGCAGGAAAATTTAAGTAAGGATTAGAGAAAGGACGGTAAAAATGATAAAAACCGAAAAAGTGGAAGAAATAGGCGCAAGGTATACGGAAATCAAAAAAAATGTATACCTGATTGTAAGTCTGGCCTTTATATTTACCATGTTTTTTAACGAATCGGGAGCAATTATTATACCGTACCTAGTGGAAAAATTTAAACTTTCGTCCGTACGGGCAGGCTTATTTTCTGCAGTATCGATGTACGTTGCTGCTTTTGCATCACTTCCGATGGGGATACTGGTAGACTATATCGGACCTAAAAAGACCTTGACCCTTTCCTATGCCTTAATAAGTACAGGTTCATTATTATTCGTGGTTTTTAAAGACAAATATACCGGTCTGCTTTTTGGGAGGGCTATACTGGCGCTGGGGTTTTCTGCTACGGTGCCCAGCGTAATAAAGCTAATTGCGTTATGGGAAAGTAAAGAAAGATTTGCCTATGTGAACAGTTCTATCACTGCTATAGGAAGATCAGGAGCAATGCTTGCTACAACGCCCCTCGCTTTAATGCTTTTAAGATTTGGGTGGGGTAGTAGCTTTGTAATTTTAACAATCTTATCTATAGTCATTACATTTTGTGTTTTCACTTATATAATAGACAATCCCTATGAAAGAATTAACAACATTGAAGAAAAGGCTGTAAAGGTTTCGAATCCCTTAAACGGAATAAATTTTCTTGTTCGAAATAATCAGTTTTGGCTGTTCATTTTGTTTTCCATAATAAACATGTCTACTTACTCGGTTCTGTTTTTAAGCTGGGGCGGAGTATTTTTAAAACAGGTTCTGAAAATTGATACGGTAACAGCGGCAAATATATTGCTTACGGGGACGTTCTGCACTCTATTAGGAGCATTTGCAGCGGGATATTTAGCTACAAAATATGGCCCAAAAATTATAAACATCCTTGCCCATTCTTTAACAATAGTTTTTCTCGCTCTACTGGTATTAACATTAAAAAATATTCCGGTATTTTTG
The DNA here is from genome assembly GCF_049723235.1 of Thermovenabulum sp. NCBI lineage: Bacteria > Bacillati > Bacillota > Clostridia > Thermosediminibacterales > Thermosediminibacteraceae > Thermovenabulum > Thermovenabulum sp. Next base: position 1,152 of record NZ_JBNARB010000030.1, read on the forward strand.
CTGTATATCATTTATGGAGGATTCAGCTTCACCACTTCCTGTGTAATAAATTGTAACACCGCATTATCAAGAATACTGGCTGGCCAAAAGTACATTGCCTCGGCCGGCGGCCTTAACGGCCTTTTTACATCGGTAGTCGGAGGAGGATTGATGACCCAGCTGTGGGGGTATTTGATAAACAGGGGCGGAGGGTACAATTTAAACAGTTTCTTTTTGGCCATTAATATTCAAATTCTCCTGACAATAGCAGGGTTAGCGGCCATATTCTTTATTAAAGAAGAGCCAATTATTAAGGAAGGGGATTAGAATGAAGGATATTAAATTGGGGGGTGGGAAAAGGTTATCCATAAGCTAAAAATTTTTAAATGGGGGTGTTAGAATGGCTTTCAAGACGGCAGAAGAACTTGCGAAGGAGCGACTTACCAGGATTGAAGCTGCGATCAACCTTGAGGAGCCAGACAGAGTCCCCTTTTCCGGTGTAGGCGGCGATGTTATTGCTGCCTATGCGGGCATTACCCAGTATGAATATTGTTTTGAGTATGAAAAAACCCGCGAAGCCATAGTTAAATTCCATAAGGATTTTCCCTGTGATTGGTCCTTTGCAGCAGGTTTTACGGGAGTAGGCATACCTCCACTATCTTTTGCTTTTGCGGATTACCCGGATGTAGTCATGGCTACTGGTGCTGCCCTCTACGGTACGGTGCATGATATTTTGAAAGATAAATGTACCAGGTATCCGGGGAGGGAACTGGATGTGGTTTGTTCTCCCCAGTTCATCGGTGGAACTTTTATGCAGCCGGAAGAATATGATCAGCTGATTGAAGATCCTGTGACATTCCTTGCGGAAAAAATACTGCCAAGGGTTTGCAGTAATCTTGAGACACCGCAAAAAGCTATGACGGCAATGGTCAGGCTTGGAATTGAATCCCAAAGACTTTTGGCCTTTGTCCTGGGAGTAACGAAGGATTTGGAAGAACTCGGTTTTCCTTCTATACCTTTTACCCTCGGTTACGCTCCCTTAGATTTAATTGGCGATGGTTTAAGGGATGAAGTGAATTTAATGCTCGATTTAAAAAGGTATCCCGAAAAGGTAAAAATGGCATGCAAAGCGTTGATTGAGCCCATAATGAAGGCAGGGTTGGCATCTAAATCTATCGGGGCGAAATTAGCCTTTATCCCCCTTCACCTGAACGAATACCTTTCGCCAAAGCTTTATAAGGAATTTTACTGGCCGTATCTAAAAGAAGTTATACTGAGATTCTTAGATGAAGGAATTAAATCCTTTGTATTTTTTGAAGGACGCCACGATGCTCATTTAGAAACCATTCTCGAGCTTCCAAAAGGCTGGGGGATAGCATATTTTGAAAAAACCGATGTAAGGAAAGCAAAAAAGCTTTTAGAAGGGCATACCTGCGTAATGGGAGGTGTTCCTGTTAGTTTAATAGTGAGCGGGACACCGGAAAAAATAGATGCTTATGTGAAAAACTTACTGGATGAGGTAAAGCCTGGCGGGGGATTTATACTTGCTCCCAGTGTAGGAATTGCTCCCAAGGATACCCCTTTAGAAAATATTTCTGCTCTTATTGAGGCGGTAGAAAAATACGGCAAATACTAATTTGTCTTAAAATATACAAAAAAAATCATTACCTTTTTTGCAAAATTAAGATTTTGATAATTAAATAAATTTTCTTTTTAAAATATTACAGGAGGTGGTAGTTAAAATAAAAAAGATAATTTTTTGTGATTTAAACTTTTATTTAAAATTTTAATCAATTTAAATAAAACAAAAAGGAGGAATTAAATATGTTAGAGGAACTTTTTAACCGAATAGTGGATATGGACGAAGAAGGGGCAGTATCGCTGGCAAAGGAGTATTTAGAGGGAGGAGGAGATGCGAAGAAGCTATTGGAGACCTGCAGGGATGCCATGGGGGTCATCGGGCAGAAGTTTGAAAAAGGGGAATACTTTCTTTCAGAACTGATACTTGGCGGAGAAATATTCAAGAAAATAATGGAATTCACGCTGCCCAAGATCAAGGGTGGAGAGGAGAAAAAACTCGGCAGGATAGTGCTGGGCACCGTAAGAGAAGACGTCCACAACATAGGTAAGGACATATTCAAGGTATTTGCTGAGGCATCGGGTTTTGAAGTAATAGACATAGGCATAGACACACCGGAAGAAAAATTTGTGGAAGCGGTAAAGGAACACAGGCCCGACATAGTAGGGATGTCCTGTCTTATCACAGCGGGTGTAGCGTCGATGAAGAGGACGGTAGACGCCCTTAAAGAAGCCGGACTCAGGGAAGGGATAAAGATAATAGTAGGAGGCGGAAGGGTAGACGAAGGAGTAAAGCAGTATGCGGGGGCGGATGCCTGGGCAGACGATGCGGCAAAGGGAGTAAGGCTTTGCAAAGAATTAATGGGGATAGAGGGGTGATGGAGGATGGCAAAGACACCGGAGGAACTGGCAAAAGAGCGTTATGATAGGATAATGGCCGCTATCAACCTTCAGGAGCCCGACAGATTACCGCTGGCGGGAGTAGGCGGAGACATTGTCCCGGCTTATTATGGAATAAGCCAGCACGAATTTTGCTATGATTACGATAAAGCTGTAAAAGCAGTAGAAAAGTTTATAAAAGATTTCCCTTGTGACTGGCCTTTTGCGGCCTCGATTTCCGGTTTGGACGGCAGGGTATTCTGCATGGCTTTTGCCGATACGCCGGACATTGCTTTTAATACCACATTTATTACCGGTCCAATGCACGATGTCCTTGGAGACAAATATTATAGATACCCGGGCAGGGAAATATCGGCTGATGCTTCGCCCCAATTTATCGGCGGAGTATTTATGGATCCCTCGGAATACGACCAGCTGATCGAGAACCCGGTAAAATTTATCGCGGAAACCATCTTACCGAGAGCCTGCAGAAATTTAGCAACTCCCAAGCAGATGATGGCCACCATGGTCAAATTTGGCATAGAGATAACGAGGTTCGGTGCATTAATGGGTCAAATTGGAGCTATTTCTGCACAGCTGGGATATCCTTCCATTGGAATAGGCGGAGCTTATGCACCGCTGGATATAATAGGAGACTTTTTGAGAGGCCCTGAAAACACTTTGCTGGATATCAGAAGATACCCCGATAAGGTTAAAAAAGCCTGCGAGGCAATGGTAGAACCAATTGTAAATTACGGATTGGAAGCAAAAAAATACGGTATAAACCTTATATTTATACCGTTACATCTTAATGAATACTTATCGCCGAAGTTGTACAACGAATTTTACTGGCCGGGATTAAAAGAGGTAATACTAAGGCTTGTGAATGAAGGAATGAAAGTTTTTGTATTCTTTGAAGGACGCCATGATGCCCATTTAGAGACAATTCTTGAACTTCCAAAAGGCTGGGGTGTGGCGTATTTTGAAAAAACGGACATTATAAAGGCTACAAAATTATTGAAGGGACATACCTGTATTATGGGAGGCATTCCGATTAGCCTGGTAGTTGGTGGAACTCCCGAAAAGATACACGAGCACATAAAGAATTTAGCCGAGCAGGTAAAACCCGGCGGAGGATTCATATTAGCACCGAGCGTGGGAACAGCTCCGAAGGATACCCCGCTGGAGAATATTGCGGCTCTTTATGAAGCAGTAGAAAAATACGCTTAAAAATGAGGCGGTCACCGGTTATAAAAACGGTGACCGCCGTTTAAAAGTAAAAAAAGCGCATTAAAAAATCAGAAAAAGATAAATATTAAAAAAGTATAAAAAATAAAAAGAAAGGGTGGGTATGGTGGTTAAAAGTAAAACCAGTACTGTTGTGGCGGTAATGTCGGTATTCTTTATAGCCATGGGTATAGGCACCATAACCCCTGCACTTCAAAACATTGCAGAAGCATTCCCGAATCTCCCCTTTAGCACAATTTTATTGGCATCTACGTTACCTTCACTGTTTCTGATACCCGCAACTGCATGGTCAGGAATGGTTGCAGGAAGCAAGGTGGGATACAGAACCCTGCTTCTACTTGGTAGCCTTCTTTTCGCATTAGCAGGTGCTGCCCCGTACTTTATGAACAATTTTACTACAATACTAATTGCAAGGGCACTGTTTGGAATCGGCCTTGGTATCATATCGCCCCTTGGAACAGCCTTGATTTTAGGACTTTTTGAAGGACAGCAGAGGGCTAATATGTTAGGACTTTCAGGGGTTGTTATGAACTTGGGCGGCATAGTGCTTCAGATGCTCGGCGCGGTTATGTGCACAATTAGCTGGAGGCATGCTTTTCTACCACACTTACTGGCGCTTATCACCTTTTTTATGGTTCTTTCCATGTTGCCGGAACCTGAAAAAAGAAAAGAGGATACAGCGGCAGGAAAGGATAAAATGCCAGGCGCCGTATATTTAATTGGAGCACTCTTTGGTGTTTCTATGATGTTAAATTACCCGATGCTGGTAAATATGTCAACAATTATTATTACTGGCAATCTGGGCGATGCGGCCTCAGCTGGAGTAGTGCTGTCAATGTTCACGGTTGGAGGGATGATTGGAGGGGCGGTATTCGGAAAACTTCACCAGTATATAAAACTTAATGTCATTCCATTGAGTTTAATTATTATATCCCTGGGTATGGGGAGCGTATTTTATGCGAGCAGTTTAATTATGCTGACAGTAGGTTCAACTCTTGTAGGTTTCGGGTTCAGCATATTGATGCCGGCCGTAATGATGATAATAGGGTCGATCGTTCCTCCAGCTGCTTTTGCCTCAGCTTCCGGTATGCTGATGGCTTTTATGAATTTAGGAGGCTTTATATCCACTTATTACATTGCACTACTTTTAAACATAAACAATTATATACGATTCCCTATATTTGTAGCAATGGTAGTATACGCTGTAAGTGCAGTTGTTTTTTATACATTAATAAAAGCAAGGAGTTCGAAATCTATAACACCGCCTGTTAATTAAGATTTTAGGCTATAAATCAATAGTTGGGGTGGGCATTTTACTCAAATGCCTACCCTTACTTTTTTTACGAACTATGCCTTGTACTACCGTAGATAACTAATGGGGATATGAAGAAGACAGGGATTTAATACTAATAAAAAAAGTATCTTAATAAAAAATTTATAAAATAAATACTCATTAAAAAAATAATTTTAACTTTATATAAATTTAGCAATTGATTTAAAAAATAAAATATTATAAAATTAAATGTGGAATACATGTAAATACAAATATAAATTTTTTAAAAAATTTGACATGTATGAGTTAGGGGGTGAAATTTAATAAGGTTCATTTTATTATTAAAAATATTTAGAAAAGGAGGGAGTTAATGTGAAAAAGCCGTTGAGTAAAGCCCTGAGGACATTTTACGGTTTGGGTGACTTTGGTTTTTCTTTAATGACAAGCGTGGAGCTTTACCTGTTTGTGTTTTTCCTTACAAATGTGGCAAAATTTTCTCTCCCGATGGTGGCATTGATAGGTTCGGTAACAAGTATCGTTGACGCTATCCTTTCTCCTTTTTACGGCGCAATAATTAGCGGTATGAAACCCCTAAAATGGGGGAGAAACCGCTCCTGGATGCTAATTGCGCCACCCTTTGTAGTAATTCTTTATATTTTCCAGTTTACGAAAATTGGACCCGAATCCCTGGCTGCATTTATAGTTTGCGCCGGGTTTATTTTAAGCCATATCGCATGGAATATACCCTGGGTAGCCAACGTTTCGCTGATACCTGTTCTTGCTAATAATCCGGAAGAAAGGGCTTTGCTTGCATCAAGGAGGGCAACATACACCGCATTAGCTGGTGTGGTATTTTCTTATACGGGGCCACCGCTGGCCAATTACCTGGGAAAAGTTACGAATAATCCTATAATGGGTTATTCGATGCTTGCAGGTATAATGGCATTTGTAATGATGATATGCTACTGGACGGTATTTAAATTAACCGAAGGTTACGAGCCCACCGAAGCACAGGGCAAAGCATCTCCTGCCGGACAAAGGGTATCCTTTAAAGGTATGCTAAACAGCCTTGTAAAAAATCCGCCCTTGATAGTTTTATTGTTATCGGACTTTTTAAGGTATATGGTAAATTTCATTATGACCGCCGCGGCTGCCTATTATTTTACATATGTAGCCCAGAATATGTCTTTGTTGCCCATGTACCTGTTGCTGGGTAGCATTGCCCAGGTAATAGGTGCGTATATTGCCGGTCCGCTGGCAAAATCCCTATCCACAAGGACTGCTTCCATAGTCGGTTTATTCGGGCTCGGTATTGCTTTGATCTTATGCAAGTTTGTAGCAATGAATATTACTATGTTTTTTGTGGTGGTGCTAATAGCCAGGGTATTCCTCGGATTACTGGCCTCCGTCATGGTAAGCTTGTATTCCGACGTTTCTATATTCGCCCAGTGGAAAACCGGTGAGGATGCATCACCTTTTGTTATGGGTTTAATGAATTTATCTTTAAAAACCGCGATCATTTCAAGGGGTACAATTATTCCCTTCGTGCTATCTACAGCAGGCTTTGTTTCGGGAATTAAACCCCAGGAAGCAACCATGGCATTGAAAAATGCGGTGGTAAACGTGTTCGTATTTATTCCCGGCGTATTTGCTTTGGTGTCAGGAATTATACTTGCAGTAGGCTATAAACTTACCAGAGAAAAACTGGTGGAGATGCAAAATGAAATTAACCAGAGAAAGGCAGAAGCTTCCGGAATGATCAAATAAGTAACATTGGCGGGCGTAAATAAAACAAAGAGGAGGAATAAATATGTTAGAGGAACTTTTTAACCGCATAGTGGATATGGACGAAGAAGGGGCAGTATCGTTGGCAAAGGAGTATTTAGAGGGAGGAGGAGATGCGAAGAAGCTATTGGAGACCTGCAGGGATGCCATGGGGGTCATCGGGCAGAAGTTTGAAAAAGGGGAATACTTTCTTTCAGAACTGATACTTGGCGGAGAAATATTCAAGAAAATAATGGAATTCACGCTGCCCAAGATCAAGGGTGGAGAGGAGAAAAAACTCGGCAGGATAGTGCTGGGCACCGTAAGAGAAGACGTCCACAACATAGGTAAGGACATATTCAAGGTATTTGCTGAGGCATCGGGTTTTGAAGTAATAGACATAGGCATAGACACACCGGAAGAAAAATTTGTGGAAGCGGTAAAGGAACACAGGCCCGACATAGTAGGGATGTCCTGTCTTATCACAGCGGGTGTAGCGTCGATGAAGAGGACGGTAGACGCCCTTAAAGAAGCCGGACTCAGGGAAGGGATAAAGATAATAGTAGGAGGCGGAAGGGTAGACGAAGGAGTAAAGCAGTATGCGGGGGCGGATGCCTGGGCAGACGATGCGGCAAAGGGAGTAAGGCTTTGCAAAGAATTAATGGGGATAGAGGGGTGATGGAGGATGGCAAAGACACCGGAGGAACTGGCAAAAGAGCGTTATGATAGGATAATGGCCGCTATCAACCTTCAGGAACCCGACAGGGTACCCTTAAGGGGCTTTGGAGGGGACATTGTCCCGGCTTATTACGGAATCACTCAAAAAGAATTTTGTTTTGAATATGAAAAGGGTATAAAAGCTATAGAAAAATACCTTACGGATTTTCCTTTTGACTGGCCCTCAGCGGCAATTACCGGTCTGGACGGCAGGGTATTCAGCGTAGCTTTTTCGGAATACCCTGAGGTAGCTGTGAATACAACTTTTATCACCGGTCCCATGCATGAAGTCCTGGGAGATAAATACTACCGTTTTCCAGGTATGGAAATAGCCGAAATTGCATCTCCTCAATTCATAGGCGGCACTTTCATGCAGCCCGATGAATACGACGAACTCATAGAAAATCCGCCGAAATTCGTGGCGGAGAAAGTCCTGCCAAGAGCCTGCAGGAATCTCGATACTCCGCAAAAAACCATGGCAACCATGGTAAAACTGGGAATAGAATTTACGAGATTCGGTTCTGCGGGAAGAGAAATTGCAGGAATTGCTGCAAGGCTTGGATATCCGTCCATTCCGATGGGCGGTGCTTATGCACCTCTGGATATCATAGGAGACTTTTTAAGGGGAATAGAAAACGTTCTTTTGGATATCAGGAGGTACCCGGATAAAGTTAAACAGGCTGCGGAAGCTCTGGTCGAGCCAATAATAAATTATGCCCTGTCCTTCAAAAAAAGAGGCTTTAAGTGGGTTATGATCCCGCTGCACCTCAATGAATATCTTTCGCCGAAACTTTATAATGAATTCTACTGGCCGACATTGAAAAAGGTAATATTAAGATTACTGGAAGAAGGAATGCAGTCCCAGGTGTTCTTTGAAGGACGCCATGATGCCCATCTGGAGACCATTCTTGAGCTTCCGAAGGGCTGGGGTATAGCCTATTTTGAAAAGACAGACCTGGTAAAGGCAAAGAAGGTATTAGAAGGACATACCTGTGTAATGGGCGGAATACCGATCAGCCTAATAGTCGGAGGAACTCCCGACAGCATAAAAGAATATATAAAAAACCTCATTGAACAGGTAAAACCGAAAGGAGGAGTTATCCTCTCTCCGAACATAGGAACCGCTCCAAAGGAAACCCCGATAGAAAATATCTATGCATTAATCGAAGCAGTAGAAAAGTACGGATAGGATTAAAAAAACACCGGTGGGGATTAACCCACCGGTGTTCATATAAATTTAATAATTTATTATGGTAAATATGTTATAATATTTATTAAACTTAGAATTTACAACATTTTATCAGTTTAAGGTGGTGCGGTAATGGGAAAACATCTTGTAAAATTTATTCCGGATAATATAGAAGTAATGGTAGAAGACAACGTTAAATTAAAAGACGTAATTGTACAAAATGGTATAAAATTTGAATTCCCCTGTGGTGGAGTAGGTAAGTGCAAAAAGTGCACGGTAGATATTATAAAAAATGACCGGAGGATAAATACATTAGCCTGTCAGGTAATAGTAAAAGAAGATTTAGTGGTGGAAATTACAAGGAAGGATAAAAACTACAGCATTCTTGATAAGGGAAAAGAACGCAAAGTAGATGTGCAGCCGGTTATAAGGAAAGTGAAGGTGAAAACTCCAAATCCCTCCTTAGAAGACAACAGGGATGACTGGAGCCGGGTAAAAGAAAGCTTGGGGATAGAAATAACAGGTGTTAAACTTAATGTACTGCAGGAACTTCCGGAGAAAATCCGGGATGGTAATTTTGAAGCAACCCTTATCTTTTATGGAGACGAAGCAATTGCCGTGGAAAGTAAGGATACCACGGAAAGGCTTCTTGGGATGGCTTTTGATATCGGTACCACCACCCTGGTAGGGTATTTAATGGACCTAAATACAGGAAAGGAACTTACCCATGTTTCCTCGCTTAATCCGCAAACCAAGTACGGCGCGGATGTAATATCAAGGATAATATACGCCTCGCAAACGAAAGAGGGCCTAAAGAATCTTCATGAAGAAGTAGCTGTAGAGATGAATAATCTAATAAAAAAAGCAGCAGAGGATACGGGGTATAGACCTGAGGATATATATGCGGTCACGGTTGCCGGAAACACTACCATGCATCACCTGTTTTTTAAAATACTCCCCCGGTATTTAGCCAGTGCCCCTTATGTTCCTGTAGTAAAAGACAGCTTAACGGTTGATGCTTCGGAAATTGGCATTAAAATAAATCCCGCGGGGAAGGTTATAGCATTACCCAACATCGCAGGCTTTGTAGGGGCCGATACGGTGGCGGCTGCCCTGGCAGCCGAGATGGATAGGGCGGAGGAATTAAAGCTTTTGATTGACATAGGTACAAATGGAGAAATTGTGCTTGGGACGAAAGATAGGCTTTTTGCCTGCTCTACGGCTGCCGGTCCTGCCTTTGAAGGTGCTCATATATCCTGTGGGATGAGAGGGGCCACCGGGGCAATAGATCATATTACAATTGGTGAGGATTATAAATACACGGTAATAGGAGATACCATGCCGGCAGGAATTTGCGGGTCCGGGTTACTGGATGCGGTAGCGGAACTTTTAAAAATAGGAATCGTGGATAAAAAGGGAAGAATTTTAAGACCTGAGCAGATAACAGACGAGATCGGGATGCTTTATAAAGATAGGATTAGAAATATTAACGGTATAATGTCCTTTATACTTGAAAATGAAACTTCTACGGGCAAACCGGTATATATAAATCAGAAAGATATTCGTGAACTTCAATTGGCAAAAGGAGCTATTGCAGCCGGAATCCAGGTTCTCTTAACGTTATACGGGGCGAAAGTAGAAGATATTAAGGAAGTACTGCTTGCGGGGGCCTTCGGTAACTATTTGAAACCCGAAAGTGCATGCAAAATTGGGTTGATTCCCCGGGAGCTGGAAGGAAAAATCAAAGGGATAGGTAATGCGGCAGGGGTGGGTGCAAAATTAGCCCTTTTATCCAAACATGAACTGGAACGGGCAAATCAGCTTTCTAAAAAAATTAAATATGTGGAACTAAGTGCGGTAAAAGAATTTAACAGCTTTTTTGCAAATAATATTGGGTTCTAACAAAAATTAAATAAAAATAGAAAAATAAAAAAATATTGACAAAAGTTGAGAAAAATGATAACTTTTAAGATGTATATACATGTTATATATTTTATAGAAGGAAGGGATCATTATGATAATAATTGGAGAAAAAATAAACGGGACGATTCCATCGGTGGGACAGGCGATTCAAAACCGGGATGAAAATTTTATCCGGGATTTAGCGATAAGGCAGGCGGAAGCGGGTGCCGATTACATTGATGTTTGCGCCGGGACATCACCCGAGGAAGAACTGGATACCTTAAAATGGTTGATGGATATCGTGCAGGATGCGGTTGATAAACCTCTCTGCATCGACAGCCCCAATCCCAGGACCATAGAAGCGGTTTTCAAGTACGCTAAAAAGCCCGGGATTATAAATTCCGTTTCGGGAGAAGGGGGAAAATGCGAAGTAATCTACCCCTTAATCCAGGGGACACCCTGGCAGGTAATAGCCCTTACCTGTGACGACAGGGGAATACCTTCTGATGTGAACACCCGGGTGGAGATATCAAAAGTGCTGATAGAAAAAGCATTGAAGTACGATATTCAGCCGGAGAGAATACATATAGATCCTCTTGTAATATCGTTACCCACGGATAATCTGTCTCTGCTGAAATTTGTTGAAACAATGAACATAATAAAGAAAATGTACCCAACGGTTAAAATTACCTCCGGCTTAAGCAATATTTCCTTTGGCATGCCTTACAGGAAAATAGTAAACATGTGCTTTTTAACCATCGCCGTTTTTTCCGGTATGGATTCAGCTATTATGGATCCGTGCAATAAAGATATGCTCGCGGCGGTACTGGCAACAGAAGCCCTTATCGGAAAAGATAGATACTGCAGGAAGTACAACAACGCTTACAGGAAGGGATTAATAGGAGTGAAAAAAGAGGGTTAAGTGATAAAATTAAAGTACCTGTCGTCTCGGGACGGCAGGTATTCTTAATTATTAATTGGAAGGGAAGCTTTGTATGTATATTGACTCTCATATACACATTGCATTGATGGGGGAACGCACAAAGGAATACCGCGACAAGATCCTTAAAGGAGATTTGTTTCCTTTACTTGAGGTTCTAAAAAATTACAAAAACAAAAACATAATTTATTTAAGGGATGGAGGAGATAGATACGGCATATCTTTAAAGGCAAGGGAACTGGGGAAAGAGCTTGGAATAGTTTTAAAAACTCCTGTTTACGCCTTTTCAAAAAAGGGGAAATACGGTAATTTTCTCGGGATACCCATATCGGGGATGGACGATTTTAACAGAGAATTCAATAATCTTCTCAAATTAAAGCCGGACCATTTTAAACTAATTATATCAGGAATCGTGGATTTTAATTGCCCCAACAGAGTTACCGAAGAACTAAATTTTAAATTCGATGAAATATATTATATGATACAAAAAGCAAAAGATAAAAACCTCAGGGTAATGGTGCACGCGAATTCTTCAAAAGCGGTGCAGGCGGCAGTAAAAGCCGGAGCCGATACTGTGGAGCACGGATACTTTATTTTAAAAGAAGAATTATATCTAATGGCGGAAAATGATGTTATCTGGGTACCCACTCTTTCACCGCTGGGGAACTTAATTGAAAAGGAAGATAAAAAATTTAAAAATCAGCTGGAAAATATAAGAAGGATTTATTTGAAACATATTGAAAATATAAAAGAGGCTTTTAAAATAGGTGTAAAGGTAGCTGCCGGAAGTGATGCGGGTACTTACGGGGTGGACCACGCAGAAGGTTTTTTTAATGAAATAAATCATTTAAAAAAAACCGGGTTAGATGAAGCAAAGATAATGGATATAGCTGTTAAAAACGGGATAAGGCTTTTTTTATAAAAAATCAAAGAAAAAAATTTAAAATAACAAGACTTTGAAGAAAAATCCGAAAAATGGTATAATACCTCATAGGCAAATAAACATGAGGAGTGTTTATATGGAAAGGCTGCTGGATAAGTCCATTGTGAAAGCGGTGGAGGAGCTCAATGAGGATAATGTACTCATGCTGGTAAAAAACTCCTTGGAACAGGGGGTAGATCCTTTTTATTTATTGAACTTGGTGAAAAAAGGAATGGACAGGGTAGGCAAACGATATGAAAATAAGGAGTATTATATTGCAGACCTTATTATGGCAGGTATTATATTTAAAGAGGTACTAAATATTATTAAAAACACCGATGTATTCAAATACTCCCAGAAGATGTTCATGGGGAAAGTGGTTCTCGGCACGGTTAAAGGGGATTTGCACGACATAGGGAAGGAAATTTTCAAGGGGCTTATGGAGGCCAGCGGTTTTAACGTGATTGACCTGGGGGTGGATGTGCCAAAGGAAACCTTTGTGAAGACCGTTGAACTCTACAGGCCGGAAATCGTAGGCATGAGCAGCGTCCTAACCTTTACAGTTGATTCCATGAAGGATATAGTAGATGCCCTGATTGAGGCGGATTTAAGGAAGGACGTATTCGTAATTGTGGGAGGAAGTCATTTGAATCAGGAGTTATGCCGGTATATAGGTGCTGATTATTTTACCAATGACGCATTAAAAGGGGTAAAAAAATGTAAGGAATGGATTGAAAAAATTAAGAATAAGGAGATGCAAAAATGAAGCTGCCGGTATATCTTAAAATTGCTGCAGATATTAGAGAAAAAATTTTAAAAGGGGAATTACGACCGGGGGATGCGATATACTCCGAGCACGAGCTGTGCCGGGAATACAATGCGAGCAGGATGACCGTCAGAAAAGGGCTTGCCATATTATTAAACGAAGGGTATATATATTCCATTCAAGGCAAGGGAAATTACGTAAAGGAACCGGAACACGACAAATACGTGCTTTATTTCAATGAGATAAAAAGCATTACCGGAAAAGTAAATAATATGAAACTTTTGAAGGCGGACATTATAAAACCTCCCGGAGATATATGCAACCTTTTGCAGATTTCAGAAAGCAAAAATGTGGTTTTAATAGAAAGGCTTTTCTATGAGGACGACGAACCTGTGGCTTATGATAAGAAATTTTTGGTTTATTTTAAAGGTATGCCCATCATTGAAAAAGAATTAATCTTTTACACCTTCCCCGAACTTGTTGCAAAAAGCTTTGATGTTTACACTATGAAAAAGGAGCTAACCATTTACGCTAAAATGCCCGATGAATTCCTCAAAGATAAGCTAAAAATATCTGAGATAATGCCCCTAATGGTGGTAGAGCAAAAGCTCTACAATAAAGATAACAGGCCCGTAGGTTTCGGTACAGTATATTTTAGAGGAGATTATTTTAAATTATTTGCACAGGCTTCACTTTCGGATGATAATAACAAAAAATTAGTGAAAGAAAATTTTTTCTCTCCATGAGGAGAGAATTTTTTATATTGAATCAGGGTTAAAAGTCAAGTAATATAAAACTGAAATTATATTGGGAAAGGAGAACTGGAATGGAAAAAGATTTTATACATAAGCTGCCTGTGGCGGTTACCGTATGCGATAAAGAAGGAAAAATAATTTATATGAATGAAAAATCCTGTGAAACCTTTAAAGAAGATGGAGGGAAAGACCTTATAGGGAAGAATGTTCTGGACTGCCATCCCAAAGGGGCCAGGGAAAAATTAGAGCACATGCTTTCCAAAGGGGGAAAAAACTGTTACACCATCGAAAAAAAAGGTGTAAAAAAATTGATATATCAAACCCCCTGGTATGATGAAAAAGGAGAATACGCCGGCTTTGTGGAACTTTCTTTGGAAATTCCCATAGATATGCCTCACTTTGTCAGGGGCTGAAAATGGGTAAAAAATCCTTTAAATTCGGGGTTGACAGAATAATTTTTTTATAGTAGTATTATATTTGCTTTTGCAAATTCCGAGCCATTAGCTCAGTCGGTAGAGCACCTGACTTTTAATCAGGGTGTCCCGCGTTCGATTCGCGGATGGCTCACCATTTTAAGTGGCCCCGTGGTCAAGTGGTTAAGACACCGCTCTTTCAAGGCGGTAACAGGGGTTCGACTCCCCTCGGGGTCACCATTTTGTATTTGTATTAAAACCTAATAATATTGACTTGAAAAAATTATCTGATATAATTATCTTTAGAAAAATTAAACGGGCGGAAGTAGCTCAGCGGTAGAGCATCGGCTTCCCAAGCCGAGGGTCGCGG
>NZ_JBNARB010000031.1:0-15296 GCF_049723235.1 Thermovenabulum sp.
CTGCAAAATTTGACAATGCTTTTTAAAAGTATTATATTTTTTATAGAATGTAAATGCAAATCATTTGCAAAAAGGAGGCAGAAACTTAAAAAATGTACAGAAATAGCAGTATTCTCTCTGCATCAAGAAAACTATTATTTATTATTTTAATTATATACTTAGTTTTTCCTTTGATGGGTTGCCAAAATAAAAAGGCCAAAGTAGATGAGAATAAGATTGTGGTATATACCTCCATTTATCCCTTATTTGATTTTGCTAAAAAGATAGGGCAGGATTACATAGTTGTAGAAAACATAACACCTGCGGGGGTTGAGCCTCACGAATTTGAGCCCTCATTGAGCAAAATTTCAAAAATATACGAGAGCAATGCCTTTATATATCTGGGCGGGTCTATGGACCCGTGGGCGGAAAGGATTGCGGGAGAACTCGTTAAGAGGAACATACCGGTTTTAAAAGCAGGAGAAGATTTGATAGAAGGAAATGACCCTCACATATGGCTTTCACCGAAAATATCGATGCAAATGGCAAAAAAGATTTACGAATTGCTGGCCAAGGTCGATGGAAAGAACAACGCCGTTTATGAAAAAAATTATAATCGGTTAATTGACGAACTCAAAAAATTGGATGAGGAGTATAAAAAAGAATTGACTTCAAAAAGGCTAAGGGATTTTGTGGTATCCCATGCAGCTTTCGGCTATTTGGCAAAAGAATACGGGTTAAACCAGGTATCGATTAAAGGGCTTTCTCCTCAGGAAGAGCCGTCTTTAAAGCATATTAAGAATTTAATAGACTTTTCCAGGGAAAGGGGAATAAAATACATCCTTGTCGAAAGTTTGGAAACTCCCAAGGAAGCCCAGGCTTTGGCAAAAGAAGCGAATCTAAAAATACTTACTTTAAACCCCATTGAAGGGCTGACGGCTGAGGAAGAAAAGGCCGGTGAAGATTACTTCAGCTTGATGAGGAAAAATTTAGAGGTTTTAAAGGAGGCTTTAAAATAAGCCTGAATGCAAGGATTTGGGGGAGTTTTTATGACAGGTCCCATTCTGGAGCTTATAGGTGTCAGCTTTTTCTACAATGGAAATTCAGTCCTGGACAATGTAAATATAAAAGTTGAAAAAGGAGATTTTTTGGCTCTTATCGGTCCTAACGGTGCTGCAAAGACCACCCTTATGAAAATAATGGTGGGGCTTTTAACTCCGAAACACGGAAAGGTATTGCTTTTCGGAGAGGATATAAAGGATTTTAAGAGGTGGGAAAAGATAGGATATATCCCTCAATTAACGGGGGATATCAACACGGGTTTTCCGGCTACCGTATGGGAAATAGTGGATTCAAATTATTATGAAGGTTTTTTAAAGGGTTTTATTAATAAAAATGAAAGAAAAGCAGCAGTGATGAGGGCTCTTGAAAAGGTTGGGATAAACAAACTTTCAAATAAAATGTTAAGGGAGCTATCGGGAGGGGAAAGGCAGAAGGTGTTTTTAGCCCGCGCCCTTGTGAAAGAGCCGGAAATCCTTTTCCTGGATGAGCCCACGAGTGCCATGGATGCTCCTTCACGGCAGGATTTTTATAATCTTCTCACTGGTTTAAACAGAAATTTTGGGATTACGGTGGTTGTTATCACTCATGATATAGGTTTTGCCTATGAGAAAGCTACAAAAATAGGCTGCGTAAAGGATAAAAAGGTTTTCATTCACGAAAATGTCGGGGAAGTTACGGAAGGTCATATTGCTGAGGTAATGGGCTACAAAATCCCTGCATGTGATATTCATGGGGAGTGAATAAAATGGATTTTTTAAGCCTTTCCCTTATTAACAGGGCTTTAGCAGCGGGCATATTAACGTCAGTATTAATTTCAACGGTGGGTGTATTCGTGGTATTAAGGCGTATGTCAATGGTAGGGGATAGCCTTTCCCACGCTTCACTGGCGGGTGTGGCTTTCGGTATGCTCTTTGGTTTTTACCCTTTTTACGGAGCGCTGATTTTTGCTCTCCTCGCGGCATTTTTAATAGAAATTCTGCGGAAAGCCTTCAAAAAATATTCGGAAGTGGCTTTGGCCGTGGTAATGTCCGCCGGTATAGGGCTTGCGGTTGTTATGATAAGTTTGGGGAAGTCCTTCAATGCCGACCTTTTTTCTTACCTTTTTGGGAGCCTTATCGCTGTAAACGAAAAAGACATAAAAATAATGGGTTTACTGGGGCTGGCGGTGATAATTTCGCTACTTATACTAAATAGGGGGCTTTTTGCGGTTACCTTTGATGAAGAATCGGCAAAAATTGCTGGTATACCCGTAAATTTGGTCAATTTATACCTTTCCCTTGTTACCGCTTTGTCGGTAGCCCTGTCGGTTAGGATAGTTGGGACCTTGCTGGTTTCTGCTTTGATGGTAATACCCACTGCGGTTAGCCTACAGGTTTCGAGAAGTTTTAAAATGGTTTTTATTGTTTCAAATATCGTAGCCCTTTTTTCAGTTCTTCTTGGTATCATTATTTCTTACTATTTTGACCTTGCACCGGGCGGCACTATAGTATTGATATCCTCTTTAATCCTTGCTATTGTTCTTTTAATTAGGGGGGTCAGGAGCGGATGGGATTGATTTCATCGGAGGATTTAATAAAAAAAGCCGGACTTAAGGTCACGGGAAAACGAAGGGCAATAATAGATATCCTCTTAAAGTCCGGCAATATGCTTTCGGCAAAAAGCATATACGAAAAAGTTAAAAAGGAATACCCTGATATAAATTTTTCAACCGTATACCGCAATTTAAATCTGCTGGCGAAAAAAGGAATACTGTGTTTTGTTTTATCAGAAAATAAAAGCATGATTTTCAGCGTTAAACTTTCGGAAAATCACCATCACCATGTCGTTTGCAAAAATTGCGGGAGTTCGGTAGCAATAAATTACTGTCCCATGAAGTTCATAGAAAAGGAACTGGAAAACTTCGGATTTTCGGCTATGGAGCACAACTTCATAATATACGGTATATGCCCCGACTGCAAATCTAAAGGGTGATATTTTTACCGAGCCCCAGCTCCAAAGCCTTTTCGTAGATTTTAGCGGCGGTTACCACATCCTGAACGGCCAATCCTACGGATTTAAACATAGTAATTTCGCTTTCGGAGGTTCTGCCGGGAAGTTCTCCGGTAAGTAATTTTCCAATTTCACCGGTTATTTTTTCTTTATTTATAACTCCTTTGTTTATAGGTATAATCAGGTCCCCGGCCTCGGCCATGCAGGCTTCAAGCGAATCCACGTATATTTTATCCGCTTTTAATACGGCTTCTTCGGGGATTTCCTGCATTTCTGGGGTGTAGGCGCCTATTCCGTTTATGTGCACGCCTTTTTTAATTAAATTTCCATTGAATACCGGTTTTTTGGATGTGGTAGCTGTAGTGATTATATCTACCTCTGGCAGGACATCTTCGGAATTTTCAACAGCGGTTATTTTTGCTCCGTAATCATTGAAAGTATCATTCATTTTTTCGGCAAACTGTTTTGCTCTGTTAAAATCAATATCAAAGACGTATACCTCTTCAAGCTTTCTTACACAGAGCAGTGCCCAAAGCTGGGTCTGGGCTTGCCCGCCCGTACCGAACAGCAAGGCTTTTTTAGCATCCTTTCTTGCCAGGATTTCCGTGGCTACTCCGGAAGCAGCACCTGTCCTCATCCTTGTAAGATATGTACCATCCATAATCGCATTGACAATTCCTGTTGAGCCGTCAACCAGAATCATGGTTGCAGGAACGGAAGGCAGGCCTTTATTGATATTTTCAGGATATACGGAGACTATTTTTACTCCTGCAAAATCAACACCTTCTACGTAAGAAGGCATAAAAAGTATTTGTCCATTGTATTTTTTTGCGGTAATGTTGGTTCTCAAAGGTACAACGCAGTTACCCTGGGCTAAGGTAATATAGGCTATTTTTACAGCTTCAATAGCTTCATTCATAGTGAGCACTTTTTTCATATCTTCAGCACTTAAAATAAGCATATTTCTCAGCTCCTTTAAATTATAAAGTTTGATTAAAAAATAAAGTTAACATCATTAAAAGTTATAAAAACCTATAAAAATTTATAGAAAACTTATATAATCTTACTCATAATAATAAAATTAGTAATCATTTTGATTGTGGGTTATTCTCCATATTTAATACAGATTTAACTATATCAAGGTGTTCTTCCATACCTTCACTAGCAGATATAGGATCACCATCTTTTATTGCATTAATTATTTTTTCAAATTGTTTAATAGTTATTTCACGAGTATATGGTAACGTTTTCATAAAAGCTATAGCTTGGCCTGCAACCCTTTGCATAAGTAAGTTAATTAATTCTGTTAGTAAAGAATTTTTGCACGAAGCGGATAAAGTAAGATGAAATTGCAGATCATAATCGAAAAAAAGATCGAAATTATCGTTATCAATCTTTTTCATTTCCTTAATTATTTCTTCAAGTTCAGATACATCGTCGTCGGTAGCCCTTTGAGCAGCCAGTTTTGCTGCTGTTACCTCAAGTATTCTTCGGACTTCCATAAGTTCAAACATAGAGGCTCGTTCTAACATTTGGCCCCATGTAAGTGAATTCAGTATCATAATAGCATCTTTGTTTAAAAACCTTCCTATACCCGGCCTTGTTTCTATAAGTCCCAAATGCTCCAAAGATTGAAGCGCTTCTCTTACAGAAGAACGCCCTACACCAAATGCTTCGCATAATTCCATCTCAGTTGGAACTTTTTCACCCGGTTTTAACACCCCCTTTTTAATTAAAGAACGTATTTCATCTGCAATAGTTTCTGTAATTTTACTGGGTCTTTTAATCTTGTTAATATTTTTAATCATATGTAACTCCCACCTCGTTAATCGCAACATATTATTTATATCAATACTGTTAATTATTTAGTTCAAATTGACACCAAATTATATAAAATTTATGTTCTTCTGAAAAAAGAACTGTTCTTCCTGAGGCAGTTAAACCAAAATATTTCAATTTTATTTTTTTTCTTTTATTATACCGAAAAAAAATACTACAATACAAATAATCTGTTGTTAGTCTAATTTGTTTTTCCTATATGCGTCTGGAGACCATTAAAAATAAATGGTCTCCAGACATAATTTGTAAGTGTTATTTTATTATTCCCATTTCTCTAAATCTAACAATCCTTCTGACTTTGCTACAATACAGGTTCCTACCATGTCACCAGTAACATTGCACATTGTTCTACCCATATCGAGAATTACATCAATTCCAAGTACTAATGCAAAAGCTCCTGCAACCACAGTTCCCGGTTCAACATTAAGACCGACCATATTCATAACGGCTAATAATACCACTGGACCAGAACCAGCAATACCGGCAGTCCCCATTGTACCTATGGTGACAACAAGAATAACTATTAGCTTTTGAATAGGTGAAAGATGAATTCCTGCTGCAAAAGCAACGAAAAATACCGAGATAATCTGATAATAAGCTTCTCCGTCCAAATTAATTTGAGAACCAAGGGGCAGAGTAAAACTGCCGATATTTCTTGATACCCCTAAGTTTTCTTCTGAAACTTTTAATGTAAGCGGCAAAGTTGCGCTGCTGCTCCTTGTGGCAAAAGCCATAAGCATAGCGTCTTTTGCTTTTGCAATAAATTTCGCATAGCTCAACCTCGTAAACAAAGTAAAGAGCAACCCATATACAATCAACAGTTGAAAAGCATAACCTATATAGCATGTTAAAACTAATTTAGCAACAGAACCAATTACTTTTGTACCTTCTTGCGCAAATAGTACTGCAATTAAGGCAAAAACACCTATCGGAGAATATTCAAGGACACCTTTTGTAATTCTAAACATCAACTCGGCTGTCCCCTGACAGAATTTGTATACAGTTAATACAGCTTCTCTTATATTATCATCTTGAGTGTCTCTCAAAATTGAAATTGCAATGCCAAAAATAACTGCAAAGACTAATACTTGCAAGTAAGCTCCATTTGCAAAAGATGCTGCTACATTATCAGGTACCATGTTCAAAAGCACACTACTGACAGATGGAGTTTGGACTGCAGCACCTTCGGCTGCGGTGCCGCTTATAGATAAGCCTATACCGGGCTTAAATATCTGGGCAAGTATTAATCCAAAAAAAGCTGCAAAAATAGTGGTTACAAGATAATATATTAAAATTTTTCCTGCAACTCTTCCAATTTTTGAAGCGGGCATACCTCCTACACCAGTTACAATTGCAGAAAATATAAGAGGGAGTATGATCATTTTTAGTAATTTAATCATTAAAGTACCGAATGGTTCAATTACAGCAATCTTAGGACCAACAACCAAGCCAACAATAGCGCCTAAGATAAGGGCGATTAGAATTCTCCACACAAGAGGTGTCCCGAAATACCAACCAAGACTTCTTTTTTGGTTTTCTACCATGCTTTTACCTCCTTTACATTAAAATTTTTTTGTCAGCCTATGACAAGAGATTTTCCTTATGTCTTATCACCCCTTTTCTAAACGCGTTTTTAGAGAGTTATATATTTTTTTTGATGTTTCTGTTGTTGATAAACCACCGAGGCCGGTACAGCGCAACTCGGGGGGCAACATCTTTCCAACTTCATCCATAGCTACCAGTGTCTCATCTAGAGGGATAACCTTATCGTAACCTGCTAAGGCCATATTGGCACAGGCTATAGCGTTTGCGCCTGCCATTATGTTTTTCCCTAGGCAGGGCACTTCTACCCTTTCAGCCACAGGATCGCAAATCAAACCCAATATGTTTTGCAATGCCATTGAAGCTGCATCAACACACTGCTGTGTACTTCCGCCAAGTAACTGCACCAGTCCCGCAGCAGCCATACCCGATGCAGCTCCACATTCTACCTGGCAACCGCCCACTTCTGCAGCAAAACCTGATTTTTCAGCAATAAAAACGCCTATCATTCCTGCAGCAAGCATGGCTTTTACAATGTCATCAATATCAAATCCCATCTCTGTAGCCACACCTATGAGAGTACCCGGTAAGACGCCGCATGATCCAGCGGTTGGTGCTGCTACAATCACACCCATCGAGCTTTTAACTTCCATCATTGATGTGATATAAGCTATTACTGTGTTTAAAATGCCGGGGATTAATTTATTTTCTTTCTTATATTTTTCGATCATCCAAGCCTGTGGCCCAAGAATTCTATCTTTGTATTCAGTACCTTTTAGGCCTGTTTCAATTGACGATTTCATTAAGACTACAATATCCTTCATCTTATTGAAGACATCATGCTTTGATATATTACCTCTGGCACTTTCATACATTAAAGCAAGTTCCCACAACTGTAAATTTTCATGCGAAGCTACCTGCAACATCTCCCTTGGGGTTCTAAAAGGCACATTACAATTTTTTCTGGACATGATAGGAAGCACGGGAGTAAGCTGGATAACATCCTCCACCTGTTGAATATTCTCAATTTGCTTTATTACTTCGTCGGGTAATTGATATCCTGTCTTAACATTTATCAAGCCTTGCCGGTTGTTTGTCAGGCAATTACAGAAATCAAAATCCCCGATAAGTGTTATAATTTCATCTGCTTTTTGTTTAAAAACATTCTCGTCTATATTATTTAAAAATATTAAAGTTTCGTAAAAATCACCGGAAATTTCAACTTCAAATCCATCTATTTCTTGAACTTCAATCATACCACCGCCAGTAGAAATAGCAGTTAGTCGTTTAACCTCATTATCATAGCTGGTGGCTGTTATCCGATATGTATTGGGGTGTTTTGCGGGATAGTCAACAATTTTAAAACTAACACTAATACCTTGTTTTTCAGCTAACTTGAGCGAGTCGACCAAACGATCATCTTCTGGTCCAAAGCCCAATAACCCGCCAACCAAACCAATATCTGAACCATGTCCATGGTATGTAGTTGCGAGAGACCCCTTTGTATCAAACTCAACAATAACTTCTTTGAGCTTTCCTTTAACCAACTGTTTAACCAGGTTGCCAATTCTAAGTGCTGCAGCCACATGGGAACTTGAAGGGCCCCTCATAATTGGACCAATTACGTCATTAAAAATACTTGCAGGTTGTTTAAGCATTTTATATTCCTCCCGTTTTATTGATAATTTTCTGTTCTGTTTAAGGGCAATAAATGACTTATATAAATGATCTATTACTCTTATTTTTCAAAAGTTGTTTTATAACACTTAAATGTTCATACATCTGGCAATCAGGTTGTCTGATGTCTTATATCTTAAAATTTATATTCGACGAGTAATTAGGTTTTCCTTCTTTATTTTATAAATTTTTTTAATTTTATTTTTATACACTATACTTCTTTCTCGTTTTTGACATAGAAATATCTTACACTATAAAGGTATGATATTATTAATAAAGGTATGATATTATTAAGTAAGAAATTTTAAAAGGAGTGTCATGGCATGGAAATAATGGATGAAAAGTTAGCAATGGCAAGGATTAGAGACCTTTTCAGAGCAGCCGAAAAAAAAGGAGATTATGTGGCGAGCAATTTTTTAACACCCCTGGAACAGGAAATGGTTATTGATATATCAAGGGAGTTTCCCGAAGTCAAATTCTTTTTTGAGGGTGGATATAAAGAAGCAGAGAGAAAAATACTGGTAGCATATCCCGAATACATAGAAGGACGCCCCTTTGTGGCACCGGTAAAGGCCCTTCGCATAAAGTTAAGGGAGGAGGATGCTTTCCCCGGGCACAGGGATTTTTTAGGATCTATACTGGGCCTTGGTATATCCCGGGAAAAAATCGGAGATGTTCTGGTAAAAAAGGGAGAAGCCATAGTGATAGTAAAAGAAGAAATAATCGAATTTCTCGGGCTTAATCTTAATAAAGTGAAAAATTTCGATGTGGAAACGGAAGAAATAACGTTGAAGGAAATAATAGCACCGGAAAAATCCTATAAAGAAGTAAAGGGTACGGTGGCTTCCCTGCGCTTAGATGCGGTGGCAAGCCTTGCCTTCGGGGTATCCCGTTCGAAAATGGCACCTTATATAAAAGGGGAAAACGTAAGAGTAAATTTTAAAATTGTATCCGACCCTTCCCATGAGGTGAAGGAAGGGGATATCATATCCGCCACCCGCATGGGGAGGGCAAAGGTAGAAAAAATCGGAGGAGAGAGCAAAAAGGGTAGAATTTACGTTACCATACACAGGTTTACAGGGTAGTTTATACACAAGCGGGCTCAAAGATTAATTCTCCTTTTTCAAATCTTTTCAGGTTTAAAACATCTATATCGATGGGGCTTTTTCCTTCGACTATGAGTTCGGCGAGCAAAAGCCCCACTATCGGTCCCATTTGAAATCCGTGTCCGCTCCAGCCCAAATCCAGGTAAAAACCTTCCACATCGGTTTTCCCTATAATTGCCTGTTGATCCGGGGTCATGTCGTAGAGGCCGGCCCAGTGCCTTACTATCCTGAGGTTTTTGATTTTCGGGAGGTGGAATACGAATTTTTTGACCGCATTCTCCAAAAAACCCCAGGAAGAATTGACATTAAAATCCTTTACCTCATGTTCCGGATCGCCTACTCCCATTAATATCGTGCCGTTAGGAGATTGTTTAAAATAAGTTCCGTGCAAAAAGGATATCACCATGCAGGGAAGAAAGTATTCAATGGGTTCTGTTACGAATATCTGGTGCCTTTCTGGATATACGGGAATGTCAATACCCAGCTTATTAGCCAACTCTTTGCCCCATGCTCCGGCGCAGTTTACCACGACCGGCGTTTCGTAGACCCCTTTTTCGGTAATAACTTTAAAAAGCCCGGGTTTTATGATTTCAATATCCAAAACCCGGTTGTAAGTAATTATATTCGCTCCCATCCTTCGTGCGGCTTGGGCATAAGCAAAAGTGACCATAAAAGGATTGGCATGGCCGTCCTTTGGGTTATAGGAAGCTCCGATTACGCCTTCCAGGTTTAAATCGGGTACAATTTCCTTTATTTCTTCCGGTGAAAGGAAAACAGATTCTTTTATTCCTAATTCGTGCTGCAGTCTAATATTTTCGTTAAATTGCTTTACCTGAGATTCATTATAAGCCAGCATCAAATAACCGCCCCGGGTAAATTCTATGCTCCTATCAAAATTCAGTTCTTCCTCAAGGTTTTCAAGCAGTTTCATACTTTCTTTCATTAAAAGACAGTTTATTTTTGTTCCGAACTGATGCCTTACACCCGCTGCGCACCTGCCCGTTGCCCCGCTCGTTAAGTATTCCTTTTCGAAAAGAAAAATATTTTTCATCCCTTTTTTTGCCAGATTGTATAAAACCGAAACTCCGTGAATACCCCCGCCTATTACCACGGCCTCTGCGGTTATTGCCATTTAGCTACCCCCCTTTTTAAATTTCATAATAAAAAAATATATAATACAATTAAAAATAGTATACAAAATAATTAAAAATCAATCAATTATTAAATTCAACAATAACCGGGAATGTGATATTTTTTTGCAGGATTTCAGGTTTTTTCTGCGAAAGACATTGGTCTTTTAATGAAGGCGTTTCTTGAAATACAATATAATAGGTAGGTGAAGAAGTTGCTGGACGAACGGAGTGCAAAGATATTATCAAAGCTCCTCCGGGAAGATGACTTTGTAAAGATTGAGACCTTAAGCCGGGAGTTCAATGTATCGATAAGGACGGTGCAGTACGACCTTGACAAAATCGATTATTTTTTAAAAAACAATGGATTAAGCGTTTTAGAAAGAAGGCCTAAAAAAGGTATAAGGCTTTTACAGGAAGAAAAACAAAGGCTTAATGAAGTATTGAAAAATAAAATAAAGTTTTACTATTATCCCACCCCGAAGGAAAGGCAAGATAAAATCTTAGGCGAACTTTTTAAAGCCAAAGGTTTTATAACCATCGAGGCAATCTCCAACCTGCTCGGGGTAAGCAGAAGTACCGTTATAAAAGACCTTTTAAAGGTAGCGCAATGGCTTTATAAAAATAATCTCAAGCTTATTACTCTTCCAAGGTACGGGGTGAAAATAGAAGGAGAAGAAAGGGCAATAAGAAAAGCTGCTTTACTATTTTTAAGGGAAAATTTGGATTCCGAGCTGCCCTTTTTGGAAGAGATTGAGTCCAACAATTTGCTGATAAATAAGGATCCATTAATAAAACTTCTTGATGGAGTAGATTTTAATCTAATTATCAATGCGGTAAAAAAAGCTGAAGAAAAATTTAACATTAATTTGACCGATAAAACCTTCAATGCCGTTGTTCTGCACATTGCTTTTGCCATAAAGCGGATAATGTCCGGAAAAGACATTTCAATGCCCCAGGATGAACTTTTAAAACTAAAAAAATACGGTGAATACGAAATCGCAAAAGACATAGTAGAAAGGCTTCAGGAAGACTGCAAGATTAAAATACCCGAAGATGAAGTGGGCTACATTACAATTCATTTAGTGGGAGGAAATTTTGTTAAGGAAGATTTTTCTTCCTATAAGGATAATTTATTTTTGGTGCAGATAATAGCCGCAAGGCTGATAGAACTTGTTGGCAAGGAACTTAAACTAGATTTTTCCCGGGACAAAGAACTTTTTAACAACCTCATCCAGCATCTGGGACCTGCTTTTTACAGGCTTAAAAACGGCATTCCCATTGTTAATCCAATTCTTAGCGAAATCAAAGAAAAATTCCGGGAGATTTTTGAAGCCTGCAAAAGGAGCGTAAAGGAGATAGAAAATATCAGCGAATTTTCCATAAGCGAAGATGAGGTGGGCTATATAGCCATTCACTTTGGCGCTTCAATTGAGAGGATGAAATTTTTTAAGCAAAGGTTATTCAAGGTCTACGTGGTGTGCGGAACCGGGATAGGAACTGCCGAGTTTTTAACTTTGAGGCTCAAGAAGGAATTTAAAAATTTAGATATTCTGGGAACAGCCTCCTGTCACAATATAAGGGAGGTGGTTTCAGGAAGGCCGGTAGATCTAATTATTTCCACCGTGCCGCTTGCTGTGGAGGGTGTACCCGTCGTTTGTGTAAGTCCTATTCTTTCGGAAAAAGACATTGAAAATATAAAAGAAGTCTTATCCGGGATTGAGAAAAAAGTCAACTCTTCCCTGGATGAGCTGAAGTTAATTGAGACGATAATTGAAGCGGTAGAAAGATACGCAAAGATTATGGATAAAGAAGGGCTTTACAGAGAGCTTTACAAAATCCTTTATAAAGATGAAGCAGTAATTACGAAGGGAGATGGCCAACCGGTGCTGAAGGAACTTCTAACAAAAGATACGATTAGATTAAAAGTCAAGGCAGAAAGCTGGGAGGAAGCGGTAAGGATAGGAGGAAGACTTCTTTTTGAAAATGGGTATGTAGAATCCACTTATGTAGAGGCAATGGTGAAAAATGTAAAGGAGATAGGGCCTTATATCGTAATTGCTCCGGGCATTGCCATGCCCCACGCCCGGCCCGAGGAGGGGGTAAAAAGCATTTGTATGAGTTTGATAACCTTGGAAAATCCTGTAGAATTCGGCAATAAGGACAACGACCCCGTCAGGATGGTGATCTGTTTTGGGGCAGTTGACCATGAAAACCATTTGAAGGCTCTTTCCGAATTGATGGAAATATTGATGGATAAGGAGTGCTTAGACGGCATTCTTAAAGCTGAGTCGGTAAATGAAGTTCTTAATATAATAAAAAACAAAAAAAACCGGGGCAGTATTGATAGCCCTTTACTGGACCTTCCAGCCCCTCTACCTTCATAAGTACATGAAAAAAGTAACGGATAGCGATGAAATAGCCTACGGCCATACTTCTTCCATCGCGGCTTATTTAGCCGGACGCTTTGGCCATTTATTCGGTAAACCCGAGGAAAGCACCGAAAAAATAAAAATTCCAAAGAGAATAGAATTTATGAAGGATGTAACGGTAGGCACGGCTTTCATTATAACGATCATAATGCTCCTTGCCAGCTTCTTTGCGGATAAAGAAGTGGTGGTAAAACAGGCCGGTAACCTCAACTTTGTTATATGGGGAATCCTTCAGGGATTCAAATTTGCAGCAGGAATCACTATACTGCTTTATGGTGTAAGGCTCTTCTTAGCCGAGATAGTGCCTGCCTTTAGAGGTATATCTCAAAAGCTCATCCCCGGAGCAAGGCCGGCTCTGGACGTTCCCGTGGTATTTCCCTATGCTCCAACAGCGGTTTTGGTAGGGTTTATTAGCTCCACACTGGTATTTTTAATCTTCATGTTGATTTTTGGACTTACGGGATATGCAACGATAGTACCTTCTATGATAATGCTCTTTTTCCCCGCTGCCGGTGCTGCCGTATTTGGAAACGCAGTAGGCGGATGGAAGGGTGCCGCTTTTGGAGGAGCAATAAACGGTTTATTCCTGGCTATCGGGCAGGCGCTGACCTGGCCCATGCTCTCCAATACCGCTCCAGAACTTGCGGTGCTTGCTGATCCGGACTGGTATGTTATAATATGGGTAATAATGGGAGTAGGGAAGATTATTAAAGCAATATTCTGATCAGGGGGTCTTAATTAATGGATAAAATTAAGATAGTAACAGCCTGTGGGGTGGGTATGGGCAGCAGCCTTATCTTAAAAATGATGGTGGAAGATATTTTAAAGGCGGAAGGAATAGATGCAAAAGTAGAAAACATCGATATAGGAAGTATAAAAAGTGCCAATGCGGATATGGTGGTGGTGCAGTCCTTCCATGAGGATAAGGTAAAAGATGCGGCAAAAGTTGTTGTAAACATAGATAATTTTCTCGATAAAGAAAAATTGAAGAACAAGGTTTTAGAGGGAATAAAAGTTTTGCAAAATAAAGAGTAAGAAGGTGAAGCAATGATGATGAATTATTTAAAAGAAGTGGAGGCAGCAGTGGACAGAATAAAAGCCACCCAAATCGAAAATATAAGAAAAGCTGCGGAATTGATATTTGAATCACTAAAAAATAGCGAGGACAGCGTTTTTCACGTATTCGGTTGCGGACATTCCCACATGGCAGCGGAAGAACTTTTCTACAGAGCGGGAGGCCTTGCCTGTGTAAATCCCATATTACCCGCCGAGCTAATGCTCCACGAAGGTGGACTAAAAAGCTCTTTTTACGAGAAAAAAGAGGAGCCGATAAAGTTCATTTTCGATAGGTACGATTTAAGAGAAGGAGAATGCATAGTAATAGTATCCCATTCGGGCAGAAATGGTGCTCCCGTAGAAGCTGCTTTTGAAGCAAAAAGAAGGGGATTAAAGGTCATAGCGTTAACCTGCAGGGAATACAAGGATAAAACCACCTCCAGGCATTCTTCAGGGAAATTTTTGCAGGATGTTGCCGATGTGGTGATAGATAACTGCGGAAATTACGGGGATGCGGTACTTTTTGCAGAAAAAGAGGGGCTTTATATACCCTTTGCCCCCTTATCCACGGTGTTGAATACCGTAATATTAAATATGCTTATTGCAGAACTGGTGGAATTAATGTTAAAAAATAATATTACGCCGCCTGTGTTTTTAAGCGGTAATATAGACGGTTCAAATGACTACAATTTAGAGCTTATTAAAAAATATAGACACAGAATAAGACATTTATAAAACGTTTTGGGCCCTAATAAGGGCTCTTTATTTTGTCAATCTATTGTAATATATTGGAAGAAAAAGTTTATAATTTATGGGGGTGGCAAAAGTTGCGAATACTTATTAAAAACGTAAAAATCATTACTCCTTATGAAATTGTAAAAAATTACTGTATTGCCATAGAAAACGGAAAAATTGTAGACCTTTTTGAAAAAAAGTTTGTTAAAGAGGAATTTTACGATGAGGTTATAGATGCAAAAGGAAATTATGTATCTCCTGGGTTTATAGATATTCACTGCCACGGCGCTTCAGGGTATGATGTGATGGATGAAGGATTTATGCCCCTGGAAAGTATTGCAAGGTTTAACTTAAAAAACGGGGTAACCTCCTTTTTTGCAGCTGTAATGACGGGTCCGATTGAAAAAATTAGGTATTCTTTAAAGAATATTTCTGTATACATATCCTCCCAGCATGGAAGCGATACTTTTAAGGACAAAGCTTCCATCCTGGGCATATATTTGGAAGGGCCTTATTTTTCTAAGGCAAAAAAAGGAGCCCAGCCGGAGGAATATTTAAGAGTCCCCGATAAAGAAGAGATGGCTTTTTTTCTTGAAGATTCCCAGCATTTTATAAAGGTGGTTTCCCTTGCTCCCGAGCTGGAAGGAGCTCTGGAGGTGATAAAATATTTGAAAAAAGAAGAAGTTGTAATTGCCCTCGGCCATACCGATGCAAGTTACGAGGAAGCCAAAAGGGCATTGGTTTTGGGT
>NZ_JBNARB010000032.1:0-12010 GCF_049723235.1 Thermovenabulum sp.
ATGTAGCCGGGGTTATTGGTACCGCTATAGTTGCAGGTGTGTTGCTTTCCCTTTATGGATAAATTAAATTGGGAAAGGAGTATGTCGATTGCAAAAGAAAAAAATCGGCATAACGGATACTATTTTAAGGGATGCTCACCAATCCCTTATTGCCACCAGAATGAGAACCGATGAGATGCTACCGGTGGCTGAAAAATTGGATGAAGTAGGTTACCATTCTCTTGAAGCATGGGGAGGAGCTACCTTTGATAGCTGTCTTAGATATTTAAACGAAGATCCATGGATAAGATTGAGGCTTTTACGGGAGAAAATTGAAAAGACCCCATTACAGATGCTTTTAAGGGGACAAAATCTCCTGGGGTATCATCATTACCCCGATGACGTAGTAGAACTTTTTGTTAAAAAATCTATAGAAAACGGTATAAGTATTATTAGAATTTTTGATGCTCTAAATGACATAAGAAATATGGAAAAAGCTATAGAAGCCACGAAAAAATATAAAGCTCATGCACAGGGTACCATCGTTTATACTATTAGCCCCGTGCACAATCTGGAATATTACGTAGATATAGCAAAAAGATTGGTAGCCCTGGGTATAGATTCATTGTGTATAAAAGATATGGCAGGACTTCTTACACCTTATAACGCATATGAATTAGTTAAAAAACTAAGAGAAGAAATAACCTTGCCAATTCAAATCCACAGTCACTATACCAGCGGAATGGCTTCTATGGCATATTTAAAAGCTATTGAAGCAGGAGCTGACATAGTTGATACTGCTCTTTCACCCTTTGCTCTTGGAACTTCACAACCTCCAACCGAGACAATGGTAGCGGTGTTAAAAGATACCGAGTTTGATACCGGCCTTGATTTGGAACTTTTATCCTCTATTTCAGATTATTTCAAAAAAGTTAGAGAAAATTACAAAATAGACAGTGTGGTCACAATCATTGATACAGCAGTATTAAACTATCAGATACCTGGAGGAATGATTTCAAACCTTACCAGTCAGTTAAAGCAGCAAAATGCTCTGAATAAACTCCCCGAAGTATTGAAAGAAGTGCCCAGGGTGAGGGAGGATTTGGGTTTTCCTCCTCTTGTAACCCCTACCAGTCAAATTGTTGGTACACAGGCAGTAATAAATGTTATAACTGGAGAAAGATATAAGGTTGTAATTAATGAAGTCAAGAATTACATTAAAGGTTTTTACGGTAAACCGCCAGGTGAGATCAATCCAGAAATTAAAAAGAAAATTATCGGTGATGAAGAACCCATTGATTGCAGACCTGCCGATTTATTGGAGCCAGAATTGGAAAAGGATTTTGCAGCAATTTCGGGATTTATAGAAAAAGAGGAAGATGTATTAACCTATGCCTTATTTCCTCAAATAGCATTAAAGTTTTTTCATGAAAGAGAAGCAGGAAAATATAAATACGATTCAAATCTTCTTTTTGAAGATAATAAATTTATATACTATCCTGTATAAAAAGGCCCCTATAATAGGGGCTTTTCCTTTTAATAATTCAATCATTTTTTTAAGAGGGCATTATTATACATAAAAGTAGGATGCATTGGAAGGTGGTTTTATGAGAAAGAATTTTTTTATCATCCTGCTTTTATGTATAATATCGTTATTTTCTGCCATTATTTTAATTTTCATATATCAGAAAAATAATGATATTCTTCCATATAATGTTCGTATAGGTCCCATAGATGTAAGTAAATTGAGAAAAGAAGAGGCATCTTTTAAAATTCAATCTTATATAGAAGAAAAAAATGACCAAAAAATGATATTCAGATATAATAACAAGAAATATGAAACTACCGTAGGAGAATTAATAATATTTAATCCCGAGAAGAGCATAAAAGAGGCTTTGCAAATAAAAAAAGAAGAATTTTTTTTAAAATCCTTTTATTTAGACCAATTTAATAAAAGAAAATTAAGGATTATTCCTTTATTCTACGCCATTAACGAACAAAATCTTCAAAGTACTATAACCAAAATAGAAAAGGAAATTTGCACCTTACCTCAAAACGCAAGATTTACAATTAGACAAAACAAACTTCAAATAATCGATGAAAAGGAAGGTACCGAAATCGATAAGGAACTATTAAAAACAATGATTTCAAATAAAATATTCGATGATGAAATTGTAATTGATTTACCATTAAAAAAAATAAAACCTTTTTATACAAAAGAAAAATTAAAAAATATGAATATAAAATATGAAATAGCATCCTTTTCTACCAGATTTAATTTAAATCAAAAAGATAGGATAAATAATATCAAATTAGCCTCTGATATTTTAAACGGGATAATTATCGCTCCTATGGAGGTTTTTTCCTTTAACGAAACCGTTGGAGAAAGGACGAAGGAAAAAGGTTATAGAGATGCACCGATATATTTTAATAATGAGGTCATCCAGGGAACGGGCGGAGGTGTATGTCAAATTTCCACTACCCTTTATAATTTGGTTCTCCTTGCAGATTTAGAGGTAATCGAAAGGCACCATCACTCTATGCCGGTAGGTTATGTCCCACCCGGAAGAGATGCAACCGTAAGCTATGGTATATTAGATTTAAAATTTAAAAACAACACGGGAGGTTATTTGGTATTATCTACTGAAATAATTGGAAATAATCTGGTAATGAAATTTTTTAGCAATGAAAAATTTAATAAAAAAGTAGATATCATTTCCGAAATAGTTAACACTATTCCTCCTGGGAAAATACAAAAAATAGATAATAATTTGGAGGTAGGTAAAACACGAATAGAAGAAGGAAGACCGGGTTGCAAAGTAAAGGTATGGAAAATAATAAATTATCAGGATAAGATTGAAAAAAAATTAGTTTCTATAGATACTTATAAACCATTAAATACGATTGAATATGTAGGTAAAAAGCCTATTCCAAGCCTAAATCAAAATATAGATAAAGAAGAACCCACCAGTGAAAACAATATTAATGATTTATTAGATATTAATGCGGTAAATCAATAATCATGCATAAAATGACCTCGTTAGAGGTTATTTTTTTTATTTTCAATCGCTCTATAAATTGTTATAATATCAGTTGAGAAATCGGGGGAGAATAAAATGGAATTGAACGAAATAATAAATACCTTTAACGGGAGAGAGGTTAAGCTTACAAAAAAGATCGAAATTCTTTTATCCCTTCAAAAAGAATTTGGACTTCAATTTCAAACCTATGATGATATTCTGGAAAAATTAAAGGAAAAAAATGAAACAGCAAAAATAATGAAAGATTTTATTTATAAAAAAATAAAAGATTATCTTATTGAATGCAGAAATTGTTCCCTCTGTTTTGCTGAATGTCACACACAAAAAGTAGCAGGAGATGGTAACTTTTCTTCTCCTATAGTTTTAATAGGAGAAGGACCGGGAGAAGAAGAAGATAAATTGGGTAAACCTTTTGTAGGACGAGCCGGCCAATTGTTAAACACCTTGCTCAGCAAGTTTAATGTCGATAGAAATCGTATATATATTACCAATGTAGTTAAATGCAGACCTCCAAAAAATAGAACTCCCTACGTTAATGAAGTAAAAGCATGTTCAGAAATATTAAATTTAGAATTAGAGTTTATTTCACCGAGAGTAATCATAACCTTAGGTTCTACTCCGTTAAAATTTTTCAGACCCGAGCAAAGTATTACTAAAATGAGAGGTATTTGGATAAAAGAAAAAAATTATTGGATTATGCCCACATATCATCCAGCTTATATTTTAAGGCAAAGAGGAGAAAGACTTGAAACAACAAAAAAAGAGATTTATTCTGACTTTAAGAATGCCTTTTTAAAACTTAAAGAGCTATTAAATTAGCTTTACAACATACTTTCAGGAGGAGTGATCTATTTAGTGAAATATAAAGTTATTACCTGGGGATGTCAAATGAACGTACATGATTCTGAGGTTATATCGGGTATGCTCGAAAAGATGGGATATGTTCCTGCTGAAGGAATAAAAGATGCAGATATACTGGTATTAAATACATGCAGTGTAAGAGAAACCGCTGAACAAAAGGTTTACGGTCGTTTAGGGCAATTAAAGCCATTAAAGCAAAATAAGCCAAATATGATCATAGCCATCACCGGTTGCATGATACAGCAACCTCATGTGGTAGATTTTATCAAAGATAAATATCCTTTTGTTGATATTATTTTTGGAATTCATAATGTCAGCAAACTACCTCAATTAATAGAAAACGTAAACTATTCAAACTATACTATTGTTGAAACCGTTGAAAATGAAACATGGTTGGAGGAAGGATTGCCCTATTTAAGGGAGGATAATATAAAAGCCTGGGTTACCATAACTTATGGTTGTAATAATTTTTGCACCTATTGTATTGTTCCTTATGTTAGAGGAAGAGAACGGAGCAGAAGGCCCGTAGATATTATTAATGAAGTTAAATCTCTTGCAGAAAAAGGAATTAAAGAAATAAACCTTTTAGGCCAGAATGTAAATTCTTATGGAAAAGATTTACTGGATGAAAAAATCACTTTTGCCCAATTACTTTATGAATTAAACAAAATCAAAGGAGTTGAGAGAATTAGATTTACCACTTCCCATCCTAAGGATTTAAGTAATGAACTCATATTTGCCATGCGAGATTTAGAAAAAGTTTGCGAACATATTCATCTTCCAATTCAAGCGGGCAGCAATAAAATATTAAAATTAATGAATAGAAATTACACCAGAGAACATTATTTAGAACTAATTCAAAAATTAAGGGAAGAAATTCCCGAAATTGCAATTTCTACCGATATCATTGTAGGGTTTCCAGGAGAAACCGAAGAAGATTTTTTAGACACTCTGGATATTGTTCAAAAAGTTCAGTACGATCAAGCATTTATGTTTATGTATTCAAAAAGAAAGGGAACCCCTGCTGCTGAAATGGATAATCAAGTAGAAGAAGAAGTGAAAAAAGATAGACTGGAAAGATTAATGAAACTTCAGGATTCTATATCTGCTAAGAAAAATGAGCAGATGAAAGACAAGATAGTAGAAGTGCTCGTTGAAGGCTATTCTAAAAAAGATAAAGGGAAATTAACTGGAAGAACAAGGACAAATAAAATAGTAAATTTTAAGGGTTCGGAAAGTTTAATTGGTCAACTTGTAAGGGTAAAAATTGTTGAACCTCATACTTTTTCTTTATTTGGAGAGCTTTATAATATTCAAGGGGGTTAAATTATTTTAATATGGAAACTCCAATGATAAAACAATATAAAGAGATTAAAGAGAAATATAAAGATTATATACTATTTTTTAGATTGGGCGATTTTTACGAAATGTTTTTTGAAGACGCTTTTACAGCATCAAGAGAATTAGAAATAGCACTTACTTCAAGAGATACAGAAAATAAGGTGCCCATGGCTGGAATACCTTACCATGCAGCAGATCAATATATCGCAAAACTTATTGATAAAGGCTATAAAATAGCTATTTGCGAACAAATGGAGGATCCTAAACTTGCCAA
The DNA here is from genome assembly GCF_049723235.1 of Thermovenabulum sp. Taxonomy (NCBI): domain Bacteria; kingdom Bacillati; phylum Bacillota; class Clostridia; order Thermosediminibacterales; family Thermosediminibacteraceae; genus Thermovenabulum; species Thermovenabulum sp. The sequence goes on from NZ_JBNARB010000032.1 coordinate 5,497, forward strand.
AAACATTGTTAAAAGAGAAGTAGTAAAAATTATTACACCGGGTACCGTTACGGATATAAACATTTTAGACGAAAAAAAGAATAATTACCTTTGTGCAATTTACAAATCTGAAAATAAATTTGGTTTAGCTTTCGCCGACATATTAACCGGGGAATTTATAACTACCGAAATATATGCTGAAAATAATTTTCAAGAAGTAATCAATGAATTATATAAATTTTCTCCTACTGAGTGCATTGTTAATGATGAAATCTTAAATACTCCTATTTTAAAGAAGAATTATTTTGATATCAATCACTGTACCCTTACTTTAAAAGGAGAGAGTTATTTTGATGTAGATTTAACTTTGCTTTCAAATAATTTTGATTTGGATTCTTTAAAAGCCTTAGAAGGCAGGCCTTTCTCACTAAAAGCTTCCTGTGCCTGCCTAAAATTTTTAATTGAAACTCAGATGCAGCAATTACAGCATTTTAATAATATTAGATACTACGAACCATCGGAGTACATGATACTGGATGCTAATACAAAAAGAAGCCTTGAACTCACCGAATCTCTTTTTGAAAGAAAAAGACAGGGGAGTCTTTTTTGGGTGTTAGATAAAACTCAGACTGCAATGGGAGCAAGGCTACTTAGAAAATGGATTGAACAACCTTTGATTGATCCCATAAAAATAAAGGAAAGGCTGGATGCGGTCGAAGAATTATTTGAAAACTTCTTTAAAAGAGAGGAATTAAAAAATGAATTAAAAAATATATACGATTTGGAAAGACTTACAGGAAAATTAGTATGCGGCAATGTAAACGCCAGAGATTTGCTGGCCATAAAAAATACTATATCTCGTTTTCCCCGAATAAAAAATTTGATAAAAGATTTTTCTTCAAAACTTATAAGATCTTTAGAAAAACAGTTGGATGGTCTACACGATATTTTTGACTTATTAGACAGGGCAATCAATGAGGATCCCCCCTTGTCAGTAAAAGAAGGGAATATAATTAAGGAAGGCTTTGATGAGAACATAGATAAACTTAGAAAAATTGCCTTCAAAGGAAAAGATTTTATCGCAGAATTTGAAGCAAAAGAAAGAGAAAGAACGGGTATAAAGTCTTTAAAAGTAGGTTACAATAAAGTTTTTGGATATTATATAGAAATTACCAAGGCCAATTTAAATCTGGTACCCGAGGACTATATAAGAAAGCAAACCCTTGCAAATGCAGAAAGATATATTACCGAAAAATTAAAAGAATATGAAGAAATGATACTCGGTGCTGAAGAAAAACTTGTAGAATTGGAGTATAAAATATTCTGTGAAATAAAAAAGGATCTTTTAAAAAATATTAATCGTTTTAAAACCAGCGCTCTTTCAATAGCCACCTTAGACGTTCTTTTGTCTTTTGCTCAGGTTGCAAGAGATAATAACTACGTAAAACCCGAAATTACTACCGGTGACGAAATTGTAATTATTGAAGGTAGACATCCCGTTGTTGAATTAACCTTAAAAAACGACCTTTTTATTCCCAACGATACGCATATAAACTGCAAAGATTCGATGATTTCAATTATTACCGGACCTAATATGGCAGGAAAGTCAACATATTTACGTCAGGTAGCATTAATCGTGCTAATGTCCCAAATTGGAAGTTTCGTACCTGCAAAAAAAGCAATAATCGGAATAGTAGATAGAATATTTACAAGAATTGGCGCTTATGATAATTTAGCCTTCGGCCAGAGTACTTTTATGGTAGAAATGATGGAGGTTGCAAATATATTGAAAAATGCAACACCTAAAAGTTTAATAATACTTGACGAAGTTGGAAGGGGTACCAGCACTTACGACGGTTTGAGCATTGCATGGGCTGTGGTGGAGTACATTCATAAAAATGTAAAAGCTAAAACCTTATTTGCCACACATTATCATGAAATTACAAAACTAAAAGAACTTTTCGGAATAAAAAATTATAAAGTTACTGTAAAAGAAAAAGGAGATGAGATATTATTTTTAAGAAAAATTATTCCAGGAGAAGCAGATAAAAGTTACGGCATCGAAGTAGCAAAGTTAGCAGGACTGCCGAAAAGTTTGATAAAAAGAGCCAGCGAGTTATTGAAAAATCTTGAAAAAGGTTTACCAGAAAAATCTTATGTAAACAATATTGGGTTATCGGAAAATGAAAATGAAGATTCTCAATTGGATTTAGAGAAAATTAAGAATGAAACTATTATTCAAAAATTAAGAGATATAGATATTAACACTATGACGCCATTAGAAGCTTTAAATTTTCTTTATAAATTGAAAATGGAGATTTTGTGAGGGGAAGAGAAAATGGGTAAGATAAAAGTGCTAAGTGAAGATGTGGCACAAAAAATTGCAGCAGGAGAAGTGGTAGAAAGACCTGCATCGGTAGTTAAAGAACTAATTGAAAATTCCATTGATGCAAATGCAAAAAATATTTTAATTGAAATTAAAGATGGCGGAAAAAAGCTTATAAAAGTTTTAGATGATGGGGAAGGGATAGCGTCTGAAGATGTACTTCTGGCATTTGAAAGACATGCTACCAGTAAAATATCCAAACTTGATGATATTTTTACGGTAAAAACCCTTGGATTTAGAGGAGAAGCATTACCGAGTATTGCTTCGGTTTCAAAAGTAACCATGATTACCAGGACTAAGGAAGAAAATATTGGAACCAAATGTATTGTTACGGGAGGAAAAGTTGAATATTTTGATGAAGCTCTTTCAAAAGAAGGGTGCACTATCATTGTAGAAGATTTATTTTTCAATACACCGGCACGATTAAAATTTTTGAAATCTTCTTCAAAGGAATCAGCATATATTTCGGAAATAATATCAAAGTATGCCTTGGGGCATCCTGAAATTTCATTTAAGCTTATTATAGATGACAAGGAAATTTTTACTACTTCGGGCAATGGAAACATAAAAGAAGTTTTTGCTAAAATTTACGATTTTGAGGAAGCAAAAAATCTAATAGAAGTTGAAAAACACTATGGCATTTTGAAAATAAAAGGTTATTTATTACCACCTCAATTTTCAAGAAATAATCGATCGTACGAAATATTTTTTGTGAATGGAAGATATGTCAAAGATAAAAATCTATCTTTATTCCTGGAAAAAGGTTATTCGCCATTTTTACCAGCAGGTAAATTTCCTGTTGCTATAATATTTATTAACATCGACGAATCTTATGTGGATGTAAATGTACACCCTTCAAAAACTGAAATAAAATTTAAAGATGAATATAAAATTTGCGATGCGCTATTACTGACGATAAAAGAGGCATTAAAAGGCGATGTTTTGATTCCCAGGGAAACAATTTCAATTAATAAAAATTTTATAAAAGAAGAAAGGATAGATTTTTTAAACAATCCTCCTGTAGAAAATAAAATTAATTCCACTAATAGGGAATATTTCTGTAATTTTGAGGATAAAATAGAAAAAAAAGTAAATCAGGTTAACCAATATATTAAAGAATTTAGTGACTTTTATAGTACAGCAGAAATAATAAAAAATGAAGTTATAAACAAAAGTTTATCAAAAAAAACTTCTATCAATAATTTTAAAATAATAGGTCAGATATTTAATACTTATATTATTTTTGTAGATGATAATAATCTTTATATACTTGATCAGCATGCAGCCCATGAAAGGATTTTGTATGAAATGTATCTTAACTATTCAAAATCTTTTGTTGTTCAGGAACTCGTTGTTCCGCACATTTTAAATCTTACCCATTCGGAAATGGAATTTTTCAAAGATGCCATTGATATTTTTAAAAATAACGGATTTGACTTGGATATATTTGATAACAATTCCATAATAATACGTGCTGTTCCCTTTACCTTTGGAATTCCTAAGGATCCTTCCTACATAAAAGAAATCCTTGATGAATTGCGGGAAGAAAATTTTCCAAAAGATAAAAATAAAATTGCAGCATCCTTAGCATGTCATGCCGCTATAAAAGCTGATGAAATTCTAAGTATCGAAGAAATGAATAAACTTATTAAAATGTTATTCGAAACCGAAAATCCATATAATTGTCCCCACGGCAGGCCTACCATTATTTCCTTTTCTTTATACGAATTAGAAAAAAAGTTCAAGAGGGTTATATCGTGAAAAAGGATAAAAAATTATTGCTGGTAATTGTCGGACCTACTGCTGTGGGGAAAACCGAAATAGCAATTGAAGTAGCAAAAAAAATTGATGGGGAAATAATTTCTGCAGACTCTATGCAAATTTACAGATATATGAACATTGGCACAGCAAAACCAACCGAAGAAGAAAAAAAAGGTATTCCCCATCATTTAATAGATATAGTAAATCCCGATCAGGAATTTACCGTTGCAGATTATAAGTACTTAGCAGAAAAAGCTATTGAAGAAATTACAAAAAGAAAAAAAATACCTATACTTTCCGGTGGAACAGGATTATACATAAACGCAGTATGTTATAATTACTCTTTTTCTGATTTTCATAAAGATGAAGAATTAAGGAGAGAGTTAAACCTTTTAGCAGAGAAAAACGGAAATGAATATTTATATAATATTTTAAAGGAGGTCGATCCGAAATCTGCGGAAAAAATTCATAAAAACAATAGAAAAAGAATGATAAGGGCTTTGGAAGTTTATTACAGAACTGGAAAACCTTTCTCATTCTTTGAAAACGAAAATGAAAAAAAAGAAAGTCCTTATGATTTAATTATTTTTGGTCTTACCAGACCAAGGGAGGAATTGTATGAAAGGATAAATAATAGAGTTTTAAAGATGATAGAACAGGGGTTAATAGAAGAGGTTAAAAACTTATTAAAAATGGGATATTCAAAAGAGTTGAATTCAATGAAAGGCTTGGGGTATAAAGAAATTATTGAGTATTTAGAAGGTAAAGCTTCGTTAGAAGAAGCAATTTATAAAATTCAACGGGATACCAGACATTACGCCAAACGCCAATATACATGGTTTAAAAAAAATAAGGATATAATTTGGTTAGATGTTTCTAAGGAAGGAAAAGAAAAAATTATCCAATATATTGTTTTAACAGTTGAAGGAAAATTAAAAAATTATTAGAATATATTCTGTAGATATAAATATGAAGGGGGACATAGAATGTCAAAAAATCAAATTAATATTCAGGATGCTTTTTTAAATCAGGTAAGGAAGGAGAACATAGCAGTAACGATCTATCTTATAAATGGTTTTCAAATTAAAGGTCATGTGAAAGGTTTCGATAACTTTACTGTGGTTTTAGATTCCGAAGGTAAGCAGATGTTAATTTATAAACATGCCGTCTCTACCATTTCTCCTCAAAAACCTGTATCCTTTACTAATAACAACAATACTGAAAAAAAACAGGAAGAATAATAAACTCGTGAGAAAACTTCCGGGAAATTCACCCGGAAGTTTTTAATTTTAACTTATTTGTATCAACTACCTTGTATTTGTCATATTATATCTCTAAGGGTTAATTTTAAAAATTTTAAGGTGAAAATCATGGTAGAAATTAAAAATCCAATTTATAAAGATTGCAATGATATATTAAATATGGTTTCTAACGGATCCCTTTCGCCACTCGATGCTCTATCTTTATTAAAGGAAATGGAAATTAAAAAAAACGAATTAAAAAGAAGTAAGGAAGAAAAGGTTAAAGAAGTATTAAATGAACTGGATAGTTTGGTAGGATTGACAGCAGTAAAACAACTGGTTAAAGAATTACATGCTTTTGTGGAAATCCAAAAGAGGCGAAAAAAAGAGGATTTGATTGCTGAACCTTTGGTCCTACACATGATATTCAAGGGTAGCCCCGGTACCGGTAAAACAACCGTGGCAAGGCTTATAGGAAAAATGTTTAAAGAAATGGAAATTCTCCAAAAAGGACATCTTGTCGAAGTAGAAAGAGCTGACCTCGTAGGAGAGTACATAGGACATACAGCACAAAAAACAAGAGAGCAAATCAAAAAAGCGATAGGAGGAATTTTATTTATTGACGAAGCTTACTCTCTTGCAAGAGGGGGAGAAAAAGATTTTGGAAAAGAAGCAATAGATACTTTGGTAAAAGCTATGGAAGATTATAAAGACAATTTGATAGTAATACTCGCAGGTTATAAAGATGAAATGGATTGGTTTTTAAGAACAAATCCCGGCCTTCGATCAAGATTTCCAATCCAAATAGAATTCCCGGATTATACTTTAGAGGAACTAATAGAAATTGCAATTTTAATGGCTGAAAAAAGACAATACAAATTCACACCTGAAGCTATTGAAAAATTAAAATTTATACTTTTAGACAGCAAAAAATCCATTTACTTTGATAAATTAGGAAACGCAAGACTGGTGAGAAACCTGCTTGAAAAAGCCATCAGAAAACAGGCTTTAAGGCTAATTAATCAAAAAAAAATCTCCAAAGAAGATTTAATATTAATAAAAGCTGAGGACATTTTACCCTTAGAAGATTAATTGAGTGAATTGCGATGATCAGAGAAACAGATGAAATAGCGATTTTAGGGCATCC
>NZ_JBNARB010000033.1:0-10083 GCF_049723235.1 Thermovenabulum sp.
TATTGGAATAAATTCATGATAAAAATTAAAAAAATGGTACAAAGCAAAAAGCTCTTTTAAGAAGGTTATTGCATTATGAGAATAAATGTGTTAATATAATTGATGCAAAAGAATTTTGCCGAAGTGGTGGAATTGGCAGACGCGCTACATTCAGGGTGTAGTGAGCGCAAGGCTCGTGCGGGTTCGAATCCCGCCTTCGGCACCATGAAAAATGCGGTTTCCAGGAAATTTTGGAAACCGTTTATTTTTTTATATACTTCATTGAATTATAGTTAGTTTTTGATTTTAAAAGGAACATTACATAATAAGGTTGCTGCAATAATAGAATAATCAATTTTAGAGCGTAAAATTTATTCTTAAAAAAGGATTTTAGATTATCAAAAAGAATATTTTTAGTAAACAAATGTAAATAAGGAGGCTGAAGCCGTGAAGGAAAATAATAATGCTGTAGAAATAATGGCAGAGTTAATGGCTCTTTTATATTATCACCTTACAAAAGCTATGATTGAAGACTACGGGGAAGATGCAAAAAACACTATAAAAAAGGCTATATATAATTTTGGCCTGGAAAGGGGTAAAAATATAGCAAAAAAAGCGCTGGAAAACAAAGAGGAGCTTTCTATAGAAAATCTGGATAGATACTATGACATGCCTATAAGCAGCGCCTGGAAAGGAAAATCGGAATATTGTAATGGAGAAAAACGGGGAATATTAGAATTCTGTGCTTTTGCAAAAGTGTGGATAGAAAAAAACTGGCGGGAAATTGGAAGGCTCTATTGCGAAGTGGATCCTGCCATTAGAGAGGGTTATAATCCTGATATCCAGTATATATCATTGAAAAATGTTTTAGATGGGGATAAATGCTGTGAATCTTTAACAAAGTATGCAGATAAGAACATGATATGAATTTAATAATGTGAAATTATGAAATCTGATTTATTATTTTTTATATCTAAAAATATGTATTAATAAAAAATAATAAGGTGGTATTATGAGAAAAAGAATGAGAAATTATGGAATTAAAATTGGAAGCTTTCCTACAGGACGTCGCAATGCGATTACCGATGTCAAAGGAGTGAAGGTAGGACACTCTACTGTAATTTTCGGTGAAGGGAAATTAAAACCGGGCTTTGGCCCTGCAAGGACCGGGGTTACCGCTATTTTACCCCATGAAGGAAATATTTTTAAAGAAAAATTACCTGCCTCCTGCTTTGTAGGAAATGGATTTGGCAAATCCGTTGGTTTAATGCAAATCCGCGAATTAGGCACTATAGAAACCCCGATTATTTTAACAAATACCTTGTCGGTGGGTATTGCGTCCGATGCCCTTATAGAATACATGCTTTCTATTAACGAGGATATTGGCATTACTACAGGTACCGTTAATCCCGTAGTTATGGAATGCAATGACGGGTATTTGAACGATATAAGGGGAAGACATATAAAGAAAGAAAATGTTTTAGAAGCCTTAAATAGCGCCTCCGAAGAATTTGAAACGGGGAGCGTGGGAGCAGGAACGGGTATGGTCTGCCATGGTTTTAAAGGTGGAATAGGCACTTCTTCAAGGCAAATAGAAATAGATGGGAATATTTTTACGATTGGGGCTCTTTTACTTACAAATTACGGCCGAATGGAAGACCTGACCATTAAGGGTAAAAATGTGGGCATGTTATTGAAACAAAGGCTGAAGGACAAAGAAGAAAAAAATGGGATTTTTAAGGATAAAGATGATGGGTCCTGCATTATTATTATCGCTACGGATATTCCTTTAGATCCCTTAATGCTGACAAGAATAGCAAAAAGGAGCCTATTGGGACTTGCAAGAACCGGATCTTTTATGGGTAACGGCAGCGGTGATATTGCAGTTGCCTTTTCTACCGCTAACAGAATTAACCATTACGGGGAAAATTTCGTTAAAATGAATGTCCTTTCACCGCATTCCGACAGGATTGACGTCGTTTTCCAGGCTACCGTAGAAGCAGTGGAAGAAGCGGTATGGGATTCCCTCTTTACAGCTGAGAAAGTAATTGGTAGGGATGGGCATGAAGTGCCTGTACTACCTGTTGATGAATTATTGAATTTGATTGATTAAGAATCATATGCGACATATTTAAATAAAATTATATAGAGGTGATAATTTATGGAGGTTTCTGAATTAAAGTTGAAGTTACAAAAATTCCCAAGGGTAAGATTTTTATGGGGGGCTACACCAATTGTATATGCGGAAAATATAAGCAAGGAATTGGGTGTCGAAATTTATATTAAAAGGGACGACCTGACCGGTCTGGCACTGGGCGGAAACAAGACGAGAAAGCTTGAATTCATTATGGGTGAAGCTATTAAACAAAAGTGTGATACTGTAATTACTGCTGGAGCTGTTCATTCAAATCATGCCCTGCAGACGGCAGCAGCTGCTAAAAAGCTCAATATGGATGCGGTGCTTGTATTAAGAGGTAAAGAAGAAGATAAAGGAAACTTATTAATGAACAAATTGCTAAATGCAGATATTCACATTTATGATGTTCCTAAAAGCAGTGCACTACGGGGTTATATGGAAGAAATTGCTGATGAACTAAGTAAAAAAGGGAAAAAACCTATGATAATTCCCGTAGGAGGTTCAAATCCAATAGGCGTTTTGGGTTATTTGGGTGCGGTTGTGGAAATAATTGAACAGTGTGAAGATATGAAACTGGATTTTGATTTTGTAGTATGTTCTACCAGCAGTGGTGGAACTCAGACTGGTATTTTTATGGGATTTAAATTGTTAAAACCGCAGGTAAAAACTTTCGGTATAGGTGTAGGCGATCCTAAGGAAGAGCTGCTGGAAGATGTGGAAAATCTTATAATAAATACTTCAAAAATGCTTGATGTTAAAGAAAATCTTATTTCTAAAAAAGAGCTGGAAGAAAGAACTATAGACGGATATGGGTTTGGAGGTTATGGAACGATTGTTAAAGAAGTTATTGATTTTATTAAATACGTATCTGGGAAAGAAGGATTTTATTTAGACCCCGTTTATACCGGAAAGGCTTTCTACGGTCTTATAGACATAATTAAGAAGAAAAATATACCGAAGGGTTCAAAAGTATTATTCATACATACCGGGGGTTTGGGTGGTCTTTTCCAGTATGAAGAAATAATATCAAAAATGCTTTGAGTTTCCTGAACAATAATAACTAGGACAATTATTGAATCAAAATCATAAATAAAAAAAATAAGAGCTAAACTGAAAACATAATTATTTAATAATAATTAGAAGAATATAATTTATTTATAAGGATATTACTTTATTAATGTTAAGGAAGCCAAAGTTTAATAAATATATTTTAATAAAAAAAGGAGGGGGTAGAATGAAAAAATCAAGAAAAATCAGCATTTTAATAATAGCAATAATATTGCTATTAATTTTCACATCAGCGTGTTCCAGCAATACTTCGACGAGTAATCAAAATAACCAGCCAAAAGAAGGGGATTTTATAAAAATAGGACATTTAGTGGCTCTTACCGGTGATGCTTCCATGTGGGGGCAGTCAGAAAAGAATGCCCTCGAAATGGAAGTTGAAAAAATTAACAAAAGCGGAGGTGTAAATGGCAAGCATATAAAGATAATTCCTTATGATACAAGAGCTGACGCTGTAGAAGCTGTAAATGCAGCTAAAAGGCTGGTGGAACAGGATAAAGTAATAGCAATAATAGGGCCTGCTCAGAGCGGAGTATCCAATGCTATATCATCGGTAACTGAACAAGCCAAAATTCCTTTTATAGCTACAACTGCTACCAATCCCCTTGTTACGGTTCCCAAGGAGGGCCAGGTAAGAAAATATGCTTTCAGGGTTTGCTTTATTGACCCATTCCAGGGTAGGGTTGCGGCTCAGTTTGCTTATACTAAACTAAATGCCAAAAAAGCCGCAATATTATATGATGTAGGTTCTGATTATTCTTCCTGGCTTGCAAAGTATTTTGAAGATAGTTTTAAGGAAATTGGTGGGGAGATAGTTGCAAAAGAGGCTTTCAGGAGCGGAGAATTAGACTACAGGGCAATGCTCGGGAAAATTAAACAGGCGAATCCCGATGTAATATTTATACCAACTGCTCAAAAGGAAGCTGCCCTTGCGGCAAAACAAGCAAGGGATTTAGGTATAAAAGCAACCTTCCTCGGTGGCGATAACTGGGGAAGCCCTGATTTGGTAACCTTGGGCGGTTCTGCTGTAGAAGGTGCGTATTTTGTGAATCTCACAGCTATAGAAGATCCTGATATACAGGGTTTCATTAAGGAGTATAAAGAAAAATTCAATCAAGATCCGGTTCTTCCAAATCCGGTAATGGCAATAGATGCCCTATATATGCTTATAGATGCCATAAAGAGGGCAGGAAGCCTTGACGGTACGGCATTAGCGGAGGCTATGGAAAAGACAAAGGATTTAAAAGTCCTTACAGGAAACCTTACCATTGATCCAGCAACCCATAATCCTTTAAATAAACCGGCTATCATACAGCAGGTAAAAGACGGGAAATTCATCTATGTAGAAAAATATGTTACTCATTAATTTACAGGGGGCTATGCCCCCTGTAATTATACATGTGGGGAGGTTTTAAATGTGCTTATTCAGACACTAATTACCGGGTTATCTATCGGTGGAGTGTATGCTCTTATGGCAGTCGGTTATTCTTTAGTGTTTTCTATACTAAATTTTAGCAACTTTGCTCATGGAACGATAATAATGCTTGGTGCATATATAGGATATTTTTTAGTCTCCCATATTAAAGTAGGATTTTACTTTTCCTTTCTGGGTGCAATATTAGGAGCTGCACTCCTTGCTTTAATAAATGTTAAACTGGCTTACGACCCCCTTATTAAAAGGAAAGCCCAGCCCCTTTATCTAATGATAACCGCTATGGGCGTTTCTATATTTTTGGAGAATATGGTCTATGTTACCATAGGATCCCATTTTTATTCCTACCCCGAAATATTTAAAAAATCTTCAATTAAAATCTTAGGAAGTGAAATTGGTGCTCTGGACTTTTTTGCTTTGATATTTTCCTTTGCAGCAATATACCTTTTGCACCTTTATTTGACTAAGACAAAAATGGGCACTGCTATAAGGGCTGCTTCCTATGATATGACTGCTGCTTCTCTTTACGGTGTGAATATGTCTAAGCTTATAAGCATAGTTTTTCTTTTGGCTGGTTGCTTTGCAGGACTAGCGGGTGTGTTTATGGGAATGAAATACATGGTCTATCCTACAATGGGATGGATTACAAATAAGGCGTACATTGCGGCGGTTATAGGCGGCCTTGGGAGCCTACCCGGTGCGGTAATAGGCGGAATAGTTCTCGGAGTTTTGGAGACCTTTGTTTCGGTTTATATTTCATCGGTAATACGGGATGTTTTCAGTTTTACATTGGTGATCGTTTTCCTTATTTTTATGCCGGCAGGCCTTTTGGGCAAATATTTAGAAGAAAAGGTGTAAGGGGGAGTTTTTATGCAGTATATACTGGGAATTATAACGGTAATCTGTATTGAAGTAGTTGCGGTAGCAGGGCTTTCCGTTTTTACGGGGTTTACCGGTCTTTTCTCTTTGGGACATGCTGCTTTTATTGCGATAGGGGCTTATACTTCAGCTATACTTACTTATTTTTATCATTTACCTTTTTTTATCGCTCTTATAGCAGGTATGATAATGTCAGCTTTAGTAAGTTTAATAATTGGTATCCCTACTTTGAGGGCAAAACTGAGGGGAGATTATTTTGCTATTGCAACATTAGGTTTTGGTGAAGCGGTGAGGGTTATTCTGGAAAACCTTTCAATAACACAAGGGGCCCGTGGTCTTCCCGGTATTACTCATTACACTACTCTACTGGTAGCTGCCATAATTTCAATAATAATTATTTATTTGACTAAAAATTTTATTTGGTCAAAATACGGGAGGAATGCGATTGCTGTAAGAGAAGATCCAATCGCTGCAGAGATGGGAGGAATAGATTTATTAAAAGTACGTCTTCTTTCCCTTGGATACAGTGCTGCATGTGCGGGGCTCGCTGGTGGGCTTTTTGCACATTACATTAATTTTATTCAACCGGATATGTTTACATCAGTATTATCTACTCAACTAACTGCGGCAGTAGTAGCTGGCGGGATAGGTAGTTTAACAGGGCCTATCTTTGCAATTTCAATTTTTATAGCGGTGCCTGAAATTTTAAGGGTTGCTAACATGTGGAGGCTTGTGGCTTATGGACTGATACTTATTCTTATAATGATTTACAGGCCATCAGGTATAATGGGGTATAAAGAGTTTAGCTTTGAATTTCTAAGGAAAATACGTAAACCTGAATCTTTTGAAAGAGGGGTTTAAAAAATGTATTTGCTTGAATTGGATAATATATCTAAAAGCTTTGGAGGAATAAGAGCCGTATCTGATCTGTCTTTTTACCTCAAAAAAGGTGAAATAGTTGGCTTAATAGGTCCAAACGGAGCGGGTAAAACAACGGTTTTCAATCTAATAACTGGTGTTTATAAAGTAGATTCTGGAACAATAAAATTTAAAGGAGAATATATTCATAATTACAATCCTGTAAAAATTGTGAACAGGGGTATTGCAAGGACCTTCCAAAATATCAGACTGTTTAACCGGTTAAGCGTTTTAGACAATGTAAGAACCGTATTATATAAAAAAGCAGATTATAATCTATTTCATGCGATTTTGGGAATATCAAAGGTAAAAAAAGAAGAAGAAAAATTAAAAGAAATGGCTTATTCATATTTAGAGGATGTGGGATTAACAGGGTATGCAAATTTTCAGGCTTCAGGACTCCCTTATGGTTTTCAAAGAAAACTGGAGATTGCAAGAGCACTTGCTTTATCTCCCGAACTTTTACTTTTGGATGAACCCGCAGCGGGTATGAACCCGGAAGAATCGTTAGAACTTGTGGAATTAATTAATAAACTAAAAAACAAGTATAACCTTTCTATAATTTTAATAGAACACCATATGGATGTGGTTATGAACCTTTGTCCGAGAATTATAGTTATGAATTTTGGTTCCAAATTAATGGAAGGGACAAAAGATGAGGTGCAAAATGACCCCAGGGTTATAAAGGCTTATCTGGGGGAGGAGGATGAGGCATGTTAGAAGTAAGGGATTTAAATGTATATTATGGAAAAATTCATGCTTTAAAAGGGGTAAGCTTAAGTGTCAACAGAGGTGAAATAGTATCCATTGTAGGTGCAAACGGTGCTGGAAAATCGACGCTTATGATGACCATAGCCGGAATATTAAAACCTAAAAACGGTAAAATAATGTTTCAGAATAAAGAAATACCTCCTTTACCCCACAAAGTGGCGGAAATGGGTATAATCCTTGTACCAGAAAGAAGACGATTGTTTGCAAATTTAACCGTAAAAGAAAACCTTTTATTAGGAGCCTTTTTGAGAAAAGATAAAGAAGAGATAAGAAAAGATATGGAATATATATATACACTTTTTCCTATTTTAAAACAGAGGGAAAGGCAATTTGCAGGGACTTTAAGTGGGGGAGAACAACAAATGTTAGCTCTCGGAAGAGGTCTTATGGCAAAACCGAGAATACTTCTTTTGGATGAACCATCTCTGGGACTTTCGCCCCTTTTTACAAAAGAAGTATTTTCTTCACTTGTCAAAATAAACATGGATGGGGTCACAATATTTCTTTCTGAGCAAAATGCCAATAAAGCTCTGCAAATTTCACATAAAGCTTATATTTTAGAAACGGGGAAGATAGTATTAAGTGGAACAGGCAGGGAACTAATAGAAAATCAAAAGATTAGAGAGGCATATCTTGGGGTTAAATAGATTTACTCAAACCTCATTATTCCCAGTTTTTCATAGGTTTTTGCGTCCACGATTCCCGTGGGCCTTAAACCGTTTTTTATTTGAAAAGCTATTACCGAGGCTCTGGTTCCCTGCCCGTAAATACCGTCAAAACTTCCGCTGTAATAACCCAAATTATGAAGCCTTTTTTGCACTTCCCGTACATCGGAGCCTCGAGAGCCCTCCACTAAGGTTCTAAATCCAAAGGTAAAAGGTCCATCAATTCCACCTACTATATAAACCTTTGTTCCTACTTTAACCATTGAATAGAGTTCTTCCACGTTTTTATTGTGCATCCTGATGCAGCCGTGAGAAGCAAAACCCCCTATGGAGGATGGACGATTGGTACCGTGGATACCGTAAATCCCCCAGGGGACGTTAAGCCTCATCCATCGAGAACCGAATCCTTCTCCCCATTTGGCTTTTTCTGTTATTTTAAATAGACCTATAGGAGTTGGTGTTTCAAAGCTTCCTACGGCTACCATGTATGATTTATAAATCTTCCCATCCAAAAGGACGTACAATCTTCTTTCTAAAGTAGATATTAAAATACTTACTTCACCTTTTGGCTGTTTTATTTGCGTATAAAAATCCTTGCCATAAACCAGATGCCCAGGATTAGCATAAAAAATAACAAAAAAAATAATTATAATAGCGAGCAAATTTTTTTTGTACAAAAAATCCACCTCCGATTATATTTTTCCACGGGGAGAATTATAAATTCATCTAAAATGAAGGTGGAAAGAATGAGGCTTAGCGTGGTAATCCCGGCATACAACGAGGAAAAGAATATTCAATTTTTATTGAGATCATTAAAAAAAATTATAGAAATAGATGAAATTATTGTAGTAGATGATGGTTCCAGGGACAGAACGGGCGAATTAGCGGAAAAAGAAGGAGTAAAAGTTATACCTCTGAAAAAAAATTACGGGAAAGGTTATGCCTGCTTTGAGGGCTTTAAAGAGTCGCGGGGAGAAGTTGTATTATTCTTAGATGCGGATATTAAATTTAAAAAGGAAGATATTTTGGCACTGATCGCTCCCATATTCAATAATGAGGCGGACATGACGGTGGCGGGGTTTAATAAATTTTCCGGAAAAACAAAAGGCGGGTTCGGGATGGTTAAAAATTTTGCTCGAATTGGACTTTTCCTTTTTACAGGAATATATTTTCATTTTCCCCTTTCAGGGCAAAGGGCGGTAAAAAGGGAGTTTTTAAAGGACTGTAAATTTTTCTCCGGGGGATACGGTATGGAGGTAGGGATTACCATTGAAGTAATAAAAAGGGGCGGAAGGGTTAAAGAGATCATCACCAATATGCAACACGACAGAACCGAAAGAAATTTAAAGGGTTTTTTACACCGCGGGAAACAGCTTTTGGATATTATTTTTGCATTTGCCCAAAAGGTTATTATTTAATTTAAGTTTTTATTGTAAAATTAATTGACAGGAGCCCATTTAAAATGAACGGGAGGTGTTGTATGTGACTTCTTCTAAGGAAATATTAAATTGGGCTTATGAGAAAAATTGCCAAAAAGCGGTGGAATCTTTAAAGAAAAACGGTTTTACCGCCGTATACTGCACGACAAGAAAAGAGGCTGTAGATTACATAGTAAATCAAGCAAAAGAAGCCTCCACCATAGGTTTTGGGGGCTCAATGACGCTGGTGGAACTAAATGTGGCTGAAGTTTTAAAGGAAATGGGGAAGGAACTTTTAAATCATAACGCACCTAACCTTTCTTCTGAAGAAAAAATGGCCATAAGACGCCGTCAGCTCACCTGTGACCTTTTTTTGACAAGCACCAATGCTCTTACTTTAACCGGTAATCTCGTCAATATCGACGGTACGGGAAACCGCGCGGCATCCATGTTTTTCGGCCCCCGAAAGATTATAATAATAGCGGGTAGAAATAAAATAGTCGGTAGCATAGAAGAAGGTTTAAACAGGATAAAAATGTATGCTGCACCAGCCAATGCAAGACGCCTTAATCTGTCCACTCCATGCGCCAGTACCGGCTTTTGTGCGGACTGCAATTCTCCCGAGCGCATTTGCCGCATAACAACTATATTGGAAAGGAAACCGTTATTGACAGACATTCACGTTTTGGTTGTAAACGAGGACCTGGGCTTTTAGTGGGGATGGTTTGCAGACAGGTTTGGTTAATAGCTGAAATTTCAAATGTAGATAGTGTAAAATATTTTTAGGTCGAAAAGGAGGAAAAAGCAGAAAAAATGTAG
>NZ_JBNARB010000034.1:0-9899 GCF_049723235.1 Thermovenabulum sp.
ATTGTCAAAGAACAGAAATAAGTAGATTCTAAAAATGAGTTTCTACACTAAAATCTTAAAATAAATTATTTTAAAGTAATTTCTGGAATTGCATCATTATATTCTTTATCCAAAATATGTAACTGTTTTTTAATAATCCCCCTCATTTCCATAGCAGGTTTAAGACATAGGATCATAAATTCTTCTTTATCCAAATCATTAATATTTTTTATATGTGGGAAAAATAATTTTAAAAATCCAGTGCAAATACGTTTAATAGCATTTACATCTCTTGTATCAGCTGATCTTGGAATATTTAATATTTCATCAACAATTTGAGGATAAATTATATCACTTCTAATAGCATGCATTATTTCTGAAAAATATTCTACATTTAGCGCCCATCCTTCAGCTTTCATCTCTTCTCTCATACGTGGTAAATCCCAACCCTTTATAAATCCGTGAAATCGATCAATTAAAGCAGATTCTTGAAAAGCAATCGGTAGCTCTGTAAACATATTTATATTTTCACTCATCTTATCTTCTAAAATATTACCCATTAAAACTAAACCTGCATCTCCAGATCCTCTATAATCCCCTACTCTATATTCCCCAGATTCTAAATATCCTTTTAAGGCTCCTCTTATCTCATCAATATCAGGAAAACTTATTGTTTGTATTTCATCAAGTGCCACATAATCATATCTACTAAAAAGACCTGGTGTTTTTCGGTTCAAATCATAAAATAGGCGAGCTCTACTTATACTTCCACCACTTACCAACCAGCCATACTTTGATATTTGAGACATCAAATAAGATTTTCCCGTACCTTTTGGGGCTAATTCTATTATGTTTATTCTTTTTTCAACAAAGGGCAATAATCTACTTAAGAAAGTAATTTTCTGTTTTAAATCTAAAAATCCTAAAGGATTATAGTCTACTGCCAGCAAAAGGATATCTACCCATTCTTCAGTTGTAAACTCTTTTCTAGCCTCGGTATAATAATCCAAATCTATCTTATATGGTTTAAACGGCTTAAAATCAGTAATATATATTGCTCCATTACCTTCTCTACCATTTATCCCTATTGGACTCCATTCACACTCAATTACTCCCCATGTTTCATTATTTGATAGCAATTCTTCTTTATAAGTTTTTAATACATAAGATTTAACAATCGCTTCATATTTTCTTGTAGGAAAACCTAAATCAGGTAAATAAAATAAACCTTCTCCAGTTTGAACATCAAGTTCAACTCTTACCTTTGCTAAAAATCTGACTCTTTCTCCTTCTTTAATCATATTGCTTTTTAATAATTCCCAATCTTTTTTTGAAGGTAGATTTTTGCTTATATAATTTTTTACCTCTTCTATATCAATTTTACCAGTTTCATCAGAAAATTTCATAATAATCCAATCTCTTAAATATGACGGAATACTTAATGATTTAAAAAAATCATTTTGCGATGGATTTTTATATACAGTAACATTTTGAAAAATAGATCTCATTTTAACTTGTAATTCATAATTAATAGCCATATATAATCACCTCAAATTCCTAAATCTTCTTCTATTATTCCTTTTACTAAGTCAAATTTTAACTGTCCTATTTTAGACTTATTAACATATAAAGTGCCTTCATACTTTCCTGCCTCAAAATTATTAATATTAAAAATCCAAATATATCCATCTTTTGTATATCCTTTAATTAATTCTCCTAAAATCTTTAATTCTAAATTATTGACATGATTATTTAATTTAATCATTAGGCTACCTTCATTTTTATGATTAAGTTTTACTTTATCGGAAATTAACTGGTATTCTATTTTCATTTCTAATTTTTTACTATTATCTTTCTTGCTAAAAACTAATACAGGCACTAAGAATTCTTCAGGTGATGCTCCACCATGAACTTCTCCTGATATGCTACCACTAGTTTTAAACTTAGAGTGATCAAGTAATATTATTTTATTATTATAAATAATCCAAGAATCATTTTTTTCAAAATTAGTTTCTTCAACTATTTCAGCAAATCTTCCAGGAGGTTTTACTTCGCTTCCTTTTGGTATATTTATTTTTATATCTTCAGTTCCTGCAAATCTTGTTAATCCATGATCAGAAGTAACTACTACTAAATCATAATTAGATATTAATGTTATAATATTTTCAGAAATTTCCTTAATTGCATTTATAAATTTTATAAAAGATTTCGGAAATTCATAAGTATAATGATGCGCAATATCGTCCAAACTTCTCTCTACTTTCTCATCATCCTTCCACTCTTGATTTACTTCAGTAATTGTAGGTAAACAGCTTTTTGCCAAAAAAATTTCACTTCTACAATCGCATCTACTTTCTATAAGTTTTATAAGTAAACTAATCCATTCTACTCCCATTGCATCTATCCAAAATATCTTTGCTCCCATTTTCCTATATTTTTCTATTAATTCATATCGCGAATGATATTTCCATAAGATTTTTTCGTAAGCCCATTTTTTTATTAAATTTTTTAAATTCTCATCAGCTTTGTCCTTTATGCGACAATATTTATAATTATAGAAATATTCATCCGCGAAATCATCTCCCATATTTATTTGCTCTAAATACCAAATAAGTTCGGGATATAATATTTCTATTAATTTATACCATTCATTTTTAAGGTTTAAATAATTTTTATTTAATAATATCTCTCTCAAATTATTAATAATTTCTTCTTTTTCTTTTTCTGTTATATCTGTTAACACTGATATTTTTTCAATGGGATCATTTAATTTATTATAATAATCCCAGAAAATATTTGGTAAAAAAGTTACATTTAATTTTTTTAATAGTTCTTTTCTTTCTTTTATTATTTTTATTGACTTTTCAGATTTAGAAATATTAAATATAGTCATTACTACATCAAAATAAAAATTGTTAAATTCCTTGTTTATCTTATTAACATAATTTAAATAAGTTCCTTTTAGACTTCTAATTTTATTCCATAACCATAACAACCAACGTTCATTTTGGTTAAATTCTTTCCATAATGAAAAAAGCAAATTTTCATCATAGTCTGCAATTTTTAATAATCTTGCTGCCAATATGTCTAAATTATCATCTTCTTTAATGTTTTCAGCAAGCCAATCCCACTCTTTCTCAGTTCCCCACGTTTTTTCTAGATTTTCGAGTTTTAAATTATTTTTTATATAGTCATAACTAGAATTAAAAATATATAAATGAAAATACTTATTATTTTGCTCAGCCTTTAAATACGGTGCAAATTGTGTAGTAAGCCAAATATTTTCTTCTGATTTTTCTTCCCATAATTGCAAATAATTTTTTATACCTTGTACACATTGATAGTCTTTTATCTTTTTACTAAACGGAGCTATTATTACCTTCGTTTCTCCTTCTCCGCTTAAATAATATATTTCGGGTAGTTCTTTTGCTCTATATCTACCAATATTATTTATTTTATTAAAGAAAAAATCATCTGCACCTAAAATAGGTATATAAATTCTACGAACTTTATTTGAAGGCCATTCAGCAATAGTATGGAAAAAATAACTTTTAGAATCTAATCGTAGATATTCTCCCACAGGTATTAATAATATTTTCTTAGTAACGTTAGATTCATTTTTTAATTTTTCTTCAAGCAAGGTTATATCAGGAAATAAATCCTGATCATAACAAAATTCTGATAATTTTATTGTCTTATCTACTTCATATTTCATTTTGAACAAGAATTCTTCCCATGTTTTTGAACCATTTATTAAAATAAATCTACTTGCAAATCTTTCCCCTTTTTTATATTCTTCTCTCAAACTTGTTATTAAGTCTTCAACAGATGTAAAAAAAAGCACAGATAGACCCCCCTTTGATAATAATAATTAACTATTCTCAAAAATTGATAATAATTTAATTCCAAGCAGAGGGTCATTAGATATTGATTCAATAACAAATTTCTTCATTCTTTCCGGATTCATATTTTCGATAGCTTTTAATGCACGATTATAAGCAATGTCTTTATAATTTAATTTTATCCATTCAATAACAAGTTCTTGTACCTTACTTACATTTAGAGTCCAAATTTTAATATTGCTACCTAATTTGCCATAAATATATTCATGTATTTTTCTCTCATAACCCTTCAAAATATTAATATATTCTTTAGCTACAACTTCCATGAATTTCTGAAAAATAAAATTATCATTTTTTAACATTTCAAATTCTTTACTATGTTGTTTTAAAAAATCTATCATTTTAATAATTTCACTTTCAGGTAAAAGATTTATTTTGTCGTATTTTTCAATGAAATCAAAATATTGAGCATCAAACATCCAATAGATCGGCATACGTTTTTCTTCTGCCCATTTATCAGGTGAATTTGCCCCTGTTATGTTGTAAAAAAGATTGTTCAACTCAATAATTCTTTTTTGCTTTGAAAGCAGAGATAAAGTTTTTAATAAATTATCTTTAATATCATATTCTTGATAATTCACCATATCTTGTAGTTTTCCATATAATTCTTTAGCTCCATCATCGTCTAAATCTTGCCCAGAATATTTTTTTACTAAAATTTTCGTTATTTTTATTGTGTCATTAATAATTTGTTTGATTTCACTGCAATATTTTATTATCTTATCAGAAAGATTCTCTTTTTTATAATATTCTATATCAACATAAAATAATTTATATAAATAATCAAATATTTGAATTATATCATGATCTTGCCCTTCTTTATATACCCATAAAGGATATTTACTCTTATACCATTCATTTTTAAAATAAACATTTATCTCTTCAATGCTTTTCATTTTCCGTTCTAATAATATTGATAAAGCATCAATTACCTCTAATTCATTAACAATATCAGCTAATACTTTATCAACCTCTTCTTCTCTCCATAAATAAACTTCTTTTTTCAAAAAACCTTTAATTCGTTCTATAATATTTGACAAAGCTATATTTAACTTATTTTTAATTTGTAATAGTTTGGGTGATTTGATATTTAAATATTCCCTAAAACCACTTTCCAAAACATCGTACTTAATCAAACTCGAAAGTTCATTGTCGCATTTTTTCAAAAGCTCTACAATATTTTTCATTTCATCATCAGATAACTCTTCTTTATCAAAACTTAATATTTCATTAATAGCTCTTATTGATTCTATTAGATATTCTGCTTTAAATATACGAACTTTACTTAAATCCTTAATATAATATCCTATTGTCCATAAAGGTAATTTAAGATTATTTATTACATTTCTTATTTGTTTTCTCGTCTCTTCGGGATACGTGCTTTGTTCATTAGTAAGATTGAATATCCTCTGCATTATTTTGCAAAAATTTTCGCCTTCCTTTGAAATTTTTCTGATTGAATATAAATACGAATTTTTACTATTCTTCGTGACATTTTCTATTAATTCCGCTAATTTATCTGGATTTAATGGCCTTGAATTTACTCCATCCCAATAATAATATCCTTGTGAATATTCTCTAAGTAATAAAGAAAAAATTACTATACCAATTGGGCAGGGCATAAGACCAAAGGGTGGATTTTGAAGTTCTTCCCATATTTGTTTAATACTGACATTATTATTTGTTTCAAAAAATTCATTTACTTTTATTTTCATTTTAACAATAGGATGCTCCGAATTTTGATCAATTTTAATTTCATCCCATAAACTATTTTTTATTAACTCATCGACAATATCTTTATACGGACTTTGAATTTTTTTTGAAATATTCAAACCAATTTCCGCTCCAGCTTTTCCAAAAGATGTATTATACAATGTCGATACTTTGCTAATTTTTTCCGGGCAATACGGAAAAATATCTAACACAATTTCTTCAAGAAAATTTGTTATCGAATCACATCCTGATAATTCTCTTTGTTTACCTTGAAAGAAAGCAAATATTCTGTTCCTTCGTAAATCTTCCATCCATTCATTTTCAATGTTCTCTACTTTATTTTTAAAATATCTCATATTGTTAGAATCCTTTATTTGTTCATAATACCATGTATGTGCTATATAATTAATCCAGTCATTGTATCTTTTCTCTCCAAAAGCTGCTTGACTTATTAGTATACAACAATTTTTACTTTTACTTGTTAATTCTAAAGCAATTTCTTCTAACCCAAATAAATCACTATCGTTTAAAGCAACTACTAATATTGTTAAAATTTCATAAGGTTCTAATTCTTCGCGTAAAATATTTTCTTTTTTTGATCTTATATCTTTTGCTGAAGTTATTTTTATATAATGACGAAGTTTAGAAGCCCCTTGTAATGAAATTAAATCTTCTATTTTTCTTGCTAATTTTGCATCACTTTTTTTAGAATCTACCATTTTATTAAATTCATAGTTCATACTTGCTTGTTGTTTTAATTGATCTAATTTTTTACGATCCATTATAGTCGTAGGAATAATATATTCAACATCATTTCCAATAGCTAATGCATGCATAATCTCTTTATTGCAAATATCTTCTGCGATTTTTTCGACTTTATTGTATAACTCTGTACCCATAAACATTCTTTTAATAACAGATAAGTTTTGCTTAAATAATGGCTCTGTCCCTTGAAGCTTGCGATTCATTATGGAAAGCAACATCATTACTCGAAAAACCCTTAATTCTTCTTCACTTTGTAATTTATCTTTATTATAGTTAAAATGAGTAATGATATCATTAATATTTTCTACATCTTTTAGATTATCATCATTTTCGAAAAAGTATTGCCAAATATAATCTGGTGTAAGCCAATACCAATCATTTTCGGGATATTTTGATATAAACCATTGAAATGATCCTATTATATTAGTCTTTAAAAATTGAAAAAAAGTCCTCTGACTTGAGCTGAATAATGATGAGATTGTTGATAACAAATAAGCAGAATAAGGATGTATGGGTGTGAGCATTCTCAGTTCTTCTTTTTTTATAGTTGCTCCCTGAGAACCCTGCATTAAATTTATTTGAAGAACAGCAAGATCTACTTTGTTCCAAAGTGTATCCCTTTTTGCTTCCCATTCAATTCTATTTTCATCTTTTATTTCAATGGCATTAGAAATCAATTTATAAGCAGTAACTACATTCATATTTAATTCGCAAGAATGAAATCTATCCTCAAGTTTCTTTTGAGTTTCTTCATCAATTCTTGTAAATTGTTTTAACGATCTATGGGTTATTAAAAATAAATAAAAAGGCATTTCTCCTGTAGCATGAGCTAATTCTTGAAGAGGAGTAACTGCAGAGTTATAAATAAAATATTCTGTAAATTCATCCCAAATAAAAATTAATCCACCAAGATTATTTAATTCAATTATTTCTTTTATCCATGCCTTTACTACGTCCGGGGAATCAAAAACAGTTATGCCTTCATGCTCAAAAACTTTTGCTATATTCTCTGCAATTAATGTGTCACCATTTATTAATTTTTCAACTACCTGTTCCATAGAAGCAAAAGAATTAAAATATTCATATTTATATTTTTCAAAAATGTTTTGTAAATTTAATACACTATCTTTTTCCGTCAATTTTTTTATAAGTTGATCTATAATACTTCTTTCCCCTAAATATTTAAGTCCTTCATTTTTTAGTTTATTTTTAATTGCCTGTTGCAATTCAATCATCAATCTACGATTTGAATTTATATGACCCATTACATCAAGAGCAGAACGATATACTACTAAAAATCTTTTGTTTTCTCTTAAAGCTTTAAACCTTTCCCACAAATCTTTTATATTTTCATATTTCTTAAAATATGCTTCTATTTCCTCTAATGGATCTTCCAATAAATGTTTAATAACAAAAGAAGCGTAAGTTTTACCAGTACCATATGTACCAGTGAGCCAAATAGATTTACAATCTTTGTTATTTGATCTTTCTAAAGCTATTAATACTTTGTTTAACAAATTTTTCATGCTGTCATGAGGAATAAAAAACTTCCAATTATTTTTATTTACTCTATCTTTTTCTTCACTGAACACCGGTATAAAATCTTCACTTATAGAAATAAAGTTATTATATCTCCACATTGCTCCCACCTCTCTAAATCAATTTTTATTGTTACTCCATTTTCATCAACATTAAAAAAATTATTATTAATTAATATTACTACCAAATGTTATCCTTGAAAATGTAAAATCTTCTTTCTACTATAATCTTTTATTTCTTATTCACATTTATAATTTTTTTTAAAAAAGTCTAACCATTCTTTAGATAGATGTTAATCGAATCATACAAGATCAATCACCTCAATTGATTTTCTATTATTATCAAGAAAAATATTATCTAAATCTTTTACAATATTAACTCTTATAAAATCATTATATTTTATTGAAAGACCTTTAAGGATTCCTTCTAATAGTTCTCTATTTATGCCGAATAAAACAAAAGGTCCTTCAACAGCATTTTCATATAATTCATTTAATGTCAATTGATATCTTCCTGTATTTTCAGCATAACGATAGAGGGAATATAATATTGCTATTGGATCAGGATCTTCCCATCCTTTTTTATAAATTACATTTTTATTTTTGATTTTACTATATATACCTAATTCTAATTCGTTACCTAATGGTGAATTCTTAAATAAATCACTCAAAGCATCAATTGCGTTTTCTCTACTTCTTTCGCTTTGATGATAATTTTTACCAAGTTCTATAATTAATTCATCTTTACTTAAAATTGACCCCCAAGGTATTTGTTTTAAATACCAATTAATTATCTTTGAATTTCTAGCTAAATTAGTCCAAATAATCGCCCAAGTAAATTTATTATCTAAACCAATCCTTTTTAACTTATCAACAATTTCTGGAATAATTATTCTTTTCTTATCAATTTCTATTAATTCCGAATGTTTCAGCCATAATTTCATAGCTTCTATTTGCCGATTACCCAAACTATTATCTATTAACCATCTATCAGTAAGTTTAAAAAATTCTAAAAGCCAAATTTTTCTTAAGCCGAAGGTCTGATATGACTGTAACGTATCCCTCTTATTATTCCTCACTTTTTCCCCTCCCTCACTTATTGAAATTGATTTTGCATTTAAACAAGCTATACCATTAACATTCAAACAAAATCCACAGAATGAACAATTATTATCAATATATACATTTCCATCAATTTTTAAAGCGCCAGTGGGACATTCTACTTCGCACGTTTTACAATGACAACAATATGAACTTTTTATAGCAATAGCATTAAAAGCGCTAATTAAATGGCGATCCTTATTAATTAAGTTCGCAACTTCTACTATTATACCTTTTTCAAATTCTTTTATTTTAAATGGAATAATAAAATTATTTCTTTCAATATATCCTTTTCCTTTTTCTATAATCGTTATTTTCCCTAAAGTTTTTATCCATTCCATCCAATTTTCAGAAGGATATAATAAAATATATTCAACAATATTATCTTTTTCTTGTTGATATACTCTATTCCCTCCATTAATTAAATATCTACCGCCTGCACGTCCTTTCCATTTACCTTCTTCAATATATTTTTTAATATCTTTGATTTTTTCTCCGGAATTTAAAGCATAATTCTGTAGTTCTTCTAACAATTTGTCCATATCTTTTTTATATTCTAATCCATTAATTATTTCTTTCCAATTTGATGAAAGAGGACAAAGAACACATCCAATTCTAGTAGTCCCATATCTATACGCCTTATTAATTAATAAATTCTTTTTAAATATATATAAAAAAACTTCTGCAGAATTCCATGATATAATAGGACTTGCATTGATCTGAAGTTTATGTTTTCCTCCTTCAGTAATAGGACTATATGAAGAACGATTTACACTTTCTTCATTGCGTACTCCATCAAAAATTAATACTTTTACAGAAGGTTTTCCTGCTAATTTCCTAAGTAATAAGAGTAATTTCGGAAACAGTTAATAATTCCCTGTAAAAAACTAACAAACCCAAC
>NZ_JBNARB010000035.1:0-7902 GCF_049723235.1 Thermovenabulum sp.
TCAAAAAAAGCCTTTGCGTTTTCATCGTAGTATTTTATTGTTGAGTCCATTTTTCATACCTCTCCCTGTAATAATTCTTTATTCGATAATCTATTGAATCCTTAAAATGCATTAAAAAATATTCATTTTTTACAAAAGGCGTTAGTTTCTCGTTTAGACAAAAATAATCTCCATCCCTGTAGAAAAATTCAGGATTGGTTTTAATTAAATATTTTTCGGGATTTTCTCTCGATAACCTTATGTAATCTTCCTTCCCCCAGGATTTATAATCACTTCTTGTTTTGTGCACTTCTAAATCAACGGCATTTGAAGGGTTTGAAAAAAATTCTTTGAAAGCAATATAAACATCTTCGGGTGTCAATTTCAACCTCATGTTTCCGTTATTGTAAAATGCTAAAAGCAAAGGCATTTTATATACCTTGGACATTTTCGTAGTTCCCACAAAATTTATAAACTCATGAGCAATTGTGTTATATAAAATATCTTCATCAGACTTTAATTCATTATTGTATTTTAGAAAGGAAATATAATCCTTAAAAATATTAATTGAAGGGTCGGAAAATCTTTTCATTCCCCTGTATACACTTTCATCGATATTTTCGAATAAATCAAGTCTACTGGGACGTCTGCCCAGTGCTTCTTTTATTCTAAAATACTCATCTAAAACTAAGGTTTTTATATCTTTAAGGCTTTCAGCCTGCTTTTTAAAAATATCAATTAATCTGAAATCAAAGTCAATAATACAATCATCAGGGAAATCAAAATCATCAACGGTATATTTTCCTCTTTTTACAGATTCCACATCAAAATCACTGCCGCTTAAAAGGAAGGGAATTATAAATGCCCTTTTATAATTTCCTATAAAATCCAAAACGATTAAATAGTCTTTATTTTTTGCCTTTCTTAAACCTCTTCCCAACTGCTGCAAAAACACTGTAGGTGATTCCGTCGGTCTTAAAAACATTACCATATCAATTTCCGGTATGTCAACGCCTTCATTGAACATGTCAACGGTGAATATTATTTTAATTTCTCCATTCTTTAGTTTTCTTATTGCTTCATCCCTTTCAGCTGCATTTTTGCCCTGCTCGCCGCTGTAAACCGCACAACATTTTATTCCCTTTTGATTAAAATATTCCGCCATAAATTCTGCATGATTTCTTGATGCACAAAAAGCCAAAGTTTTTTGTTTATTGAATTTCATATAATTTTTAAGAACTAATTCCGCTCTTTTGTGAATCATCAAAGCCTTTTCCAATTCATCTTCCTTGTATTTCCCGTTAATTTCAGGTATAGCCGAAAAATCCGTCTCGTCATATATGCCGTAATAATGAAAGGGTACCAAATAACCTTTGTTTATTGCATCCTTAAGCCTCAACTCATATACCACATTGTAATCGCAAAGCTCAAAGACATCCCTGTTGTCCAATCTTTCAGGAGTTGCGGTAAGCCCCAGCAGAAATTTTGGTTTAAAATAATTAATAATGTTCCTGTAGCTTTTTGCCACCGCATGATGAAATTCATCGATTATCATATATTCAAAAAAGTCAGGAGCAAAGTATGATGAATTCAAATATTCCTCTTTCCCCAGGGTTTGAACAGAAGCCAGTATAATATCCTTTTCGGTTTCTTTAATATCCCCATTAAAAAATCCTATTGAAGATTTTGGCCTAAAGGTTTTAAAGGATAATAAAGCTTGATTTAAAATTTCCTCCCTGTGGGCAATAAATAAAATCCTATTATATTCTATAGAATCAAAAACGGAAATAAGAGTTTTGCCAATACCCGTAGCCGCTACTATTAGTGCCTTTTTTAAACCTTCTTCCCGGCATTTTTTCAACCAGTATAGTGCTTCTATCTGGGCATCATTTGGGCGAAATAATGGGACAACCTTTGTTTCAAAAGGTGCCCTGTATTCATGAGAACTTTCCTCAACTCTTGAAATTTCATTTTCATCGGGAGTTATATCGGAAATATATAATTCTTCCTTTTTTTGAGTCTTCAATAAATGCTTTTCTATGTCAATAAAAACTTTGGGCTTTTTCCAGCTTTGACTATATTTTTTTAAAAGCCTTTCATCTATTTTTTCAGTAAAATTTTCAAAAAGCATAAAATACTCTTTTTTAAATTCTTCAAAATCCTTTGGGTTTGTAGTTTTTTCAATTCTGTAATTCCATTCAATACCGTAAGTCAATGCGGATTCTGAAATATTTGAAGAACCTATGAAAATATCTCCTTTACCATCGCCGTATTCAATTATATATGCTTTTGGATGAAACGGAATACTGTCATCTTTAAAAAATCTTAAATCTACATAATCTCCTAACCTATCTTTTATCAAATAAAGGGCAGAAGGCTGAGTAATGTTTAAATACCTTCCAGTGATAATACTGATAGGACAATTTCGCTTTCTTGCTTCAACTAAATCCTCAATTATTAATCTTACACCGGATTCCAGCAAAAATGACACTATTAAATTTATTTCTATAGCTTTTGAAAAGGATTTCTTTAACTCTATAAGAAAGTTTTCATTGCCCCCGCAAAAACACTTCTTTAATTCAATGTTTTGCTTTAACAATAATTGATTATAGATATTTTCTAATTTTTTGTATATTTTACCCACATCTTCAAGCGTAATATCATTCAAATTATCCTGGATTATTTTTAATCCTCTTTCTTCCATTTTTTTCACCTTGCAAAAGGTAATAAAAATTAAATTTAAATTTCTGAATATATTTTAACATAATAATTTATTATATTAAGTATTTTTTTAAAGGACATCTGTAATAATTTAAAAAGCGGGCGTTATGTATTTTTTTGCCCGCTTTAATAATTTTTATATACATTATTTAAGCCCCGGTTACCCGGGGCTATTATTAATCTTACAAATATTAACATTATATTAACCCAACAGCTTAAGTACTGACTGCGGTGCCATATTCGCCTGTGCAAGCATTGCTGTTGCAGCTTGGTTCAAAATATTGAGCTTTGTAAATTCCATCATTTCTTTTGCCATATCTACGTCACGGATACGTGATTCAGCAGCAGTGAGGTTTTCAGCTGCTGTTTCAAGGTTGTTTATTGTGTGTTCGAGACGATTTTGTGCGGCACCTAAGGAAGAACGCTGAGTTGATACCTGATTTAATGCAGAATCTAAAACACTGATTAATTGATCTGCTTTTTCTTTAGTATCGACTGCTGTATTATTAGTAATTCTATCAGCTAAATTATTACCAGCACCAGAACCAAGAGTAGTTGAATCAATTTTTATAAAAGATACATTGAGCTTTTCTTCTGTAACTCCATTGCTTCCGATTAAGAAATATGCTGAACCTGAAGTGCTTTGCATTGTTTTAATTTTTTTGTTATTAAATAATGTTCCAATATTGTCAACTGTAGATGTAACTGCCGTTATTTCTATTTCTATACCTAATTTACTAAAATATAATGTTTCTTTTTTATCAGTAAACATAGCACTTGTTAATGCAATAGCTTCAATTTGTCCGTTGCCACTTAAAGTTAACATATTATTTTCTGAACTATAACTAAAGGCATAAGTTGTATCTGCTGCTGCATTTGATACATCTAGTTTCGTTATAACTACTGTATCGCCAAGTACACCATTTGCTATAATAGAACTACCACTAGTAGAAACTGCAGTTGCTCGTGCAAATTCACCGTTTAAAAGTTTCTTTGTGTTAAAAGCGGTTGTTTCTGAAATCCTGTCAATTTCATTTTTAAGCTGGACTAATTCATCACCGATTGCCCGCCTATCCTCTGTAGTGTTAGTATCATTTGATGCTTGGACAGCCAACTCGCGCATCCTCTGAAGTATAGAATGAACTTCGTTTAATGCACCTTCTGCAGTCTGAATCATAGAAATGCCGTCTTGAGCATTTCTTACAGCCTGCTCCAAACCTCTTATTTGAGCTCTCATTTTTTCACTTATAGCAAGCCCTGCAGCATCGTCTCCAGCTCTGTTAATTCTAAAACCAGAAGATAACTTTTCTAACGATTTCTGCATAGTATTGTTATTAACTGTCAATTGCCTGTACGCATTAAGAGCACTTATGTTGTGGTTAATCCGCATATTTTCATCCTCCCTGATTTTTTATTTTGCCCGCTTCCATGCGGTTGAATTTTATAACCGGCCGGTTTTTGTTTTCATTTATATTATCGTATATATTAAATAAAAATTAACCTTTAAAAACAGCTTATATAGTTAATTTATTTCTTTTTTTCAGCATTTTTTTTGTTTTCCTCTATTTTTTACTTATTTTTAACTATTATTAATTTATATCTCCAAATATATTTTTTAATAAAAGATAAATCGGTTTAGACATTTCTTCATATTTATTAACTGCTACTTTTATTTCTTCAAAGGATTTTCTTAAATTGTTTTTTTGTAATTCGCCGTAGCCTTTTATAATACAATTAATTAATTCTTTCTCCTTATCACTTAAATAATTACTATATCCTGCATTATTTAAGTTTAACAATATTTCTAAATAGTCTTCAAAATATTTTAAGATTTTGGAATCACTTATATTCTCCCTAATACTTGGTTGTTTTAATATTAGCTTTAACGCTTCTTTTAAATTTATGATATATTCTATATCGCTAATATTTGGATAAATATTTATATGGTAAATTTTTTCCCAATTATCAAAGTCTAATTTTTCAAAATTTATCTTCAGCAAAGAAATAAAGGATTTTTTATACGGGCTTTCTATAAAAGCTTTTATCATTTCATTTTTCTGTTTTTCTTCTTCAATATTTTTAATTTTTTCTTGAAATGCGACAATAAACATTTCTTCTGTGCTAACATCATTAATATTATAATAATAAAAATCTATCAGTTCTTCATACATATTATTGCTTATAAGATAGTTAAATAAATCATTTAATATACTAATTACCACATTATTACTCAAGCACGTTTTTATTAAATCAGCTATTTTTACTTTTTCTCCAAGTTCAATATACATTTTTATTAAATGTATCAAAACTGTATCTTTTTTATTTACACTGTAAAATACCATTCTTTCGTCTTTTGAAATTTTAAGCCGAG
The DNA here is from genome assembly GCF_049723235.1 of Thermovenabulum sp. Taxonomy (NCBI): domain Bacteria; kingdom Bacillati; phylum Bacillota; class Clostridia; order Thermosediminibacterales; family Thermosediminibacteraceae; genus Thermovenabulum; species Thermovenabulum sp. Next base: position 5,072 of record NZ_JBNARB010000035.1, read on the forward strand.
AAAAATTCTCAAGAAGCTGTAGGAATTTCTCTAAGACTTCTACAGCCTCCTTAAAATTTTTGTTTTTATAATATGAAAACCCTTTAAAATAAAAGAGGTCAATATTTTCTTGATTAATATTCATTATACTATCTATAAAATCTATACATTCATCATAATAATCCATATCAAACATGGTTTTAGCCGCAAAATTTAAATACATCAAATATTCTTCCTTGTAATCTTTATTTATGATTTTTAACATCGCTTTTGATATTTTGTAAGCTTCCTTTAAATCACCATGCATGGAATAGCTTACAGAAAGCTGATACCAATAATACACAAAATCTATTTTTTCGGCAATTTCTCTTTTCAGCAGCCCTGCAGTCCTTCTAAATTTCCTTTCCTTAATTTCCTCATCGCTCATAATGTATCCGTAATGCAAAATTTCTATATCTAAATCCTTTTTTGGAGGAAATGCATATGGCTGATTATGAATTTTACCATAATAGTAAAAAACTGGCTCATTTTTAAAAAAAAGCATTTGATGGGCTATCCCGAAGTTTTCTTTATCATTCCCTGTAAAACTCTTCACTTTTATGGAAATTGTTTTGTAATTTTTATATTCTTCTGATGAAAAGTATTCTATTATTTTTTTAACTTCTTCTTTTTCTACCTCCTCATCTGCATCTAATATAAAAATGTATTCTCCCCTTGCAAAGCTAATGCTGTAGTTTCTTGCCTCCGAAAAATTATTGTTCCAAGGAAAGTAGTATAACTTTTTAGTGTATTTTTTTGCAATTTCTACGGTTAAATCTTCAGAGCCGGTATCCACGACTATTAATTCTGCCAGTCCAGAATCAAGAAGCGGTTTAATGCTTTCTAAACATCTTTCTAAATTTTTCTCCTCATTTTTTACAATCATACATATACTTAATTTATAATCATGTTTACCTGCATCTAATCGGCTGCCAATAATCTGAAGTCTTATAAAATATTCCAATTCTTTTATTAGCTTTGATGCATCTTCAAGTATTTCATAAGTCCTTTCTTTTTCTCCGCGGATATAACATTTAGACGCTTCGTCAATTTTTAAGGCTAATTTTTTTTCTTCTTCGGCAAGCTCGTCTGTAAAATAATTATACATATAAATTATTGTATTCCCAAAATTCGCAAATAATTTTGGTATGATAGTTCTTTCTTCTAATTCACAGGTTAAATTAATGTTTGTTGATATGTACTGCTTTAATATTTGATAATATATTTTAATATCTTTATTATTGGTTTTTTTTATTTCTTTTTGAATTATATTAATATCTATAAAATTTACTATATCAAAAGCATTTCTTTTATATTTTCTAAATTGGAATTCAAGGTAATTTTTTAATGTTTCCATGGGCAAAATCTTAAGAAACTCAATTAATAAAGAAAAATCTCTTTTCAAAAAATGCATTAGATAGCTTAGAAATAACTTCTCTTTATCAAAATTAATTTTCGATAACCATTTTCTAAGATTTTTATCTGTAATATTCTTGTTATTCGTAATAATTTTATTTTGAATCAAGAGCATTATTAAATAATCTTCAGGAAAAAAGTTATACTTTATTATATTTTCATTTATTTCCATTATATTTTTTTCAAAAAATGTAATCTTTACATCTTCTAAATTACATAAAATTTCGTTTATGTTTTCGGTATTAATATTAAATTTAAACCATTTTGTTAGAGCTTCATATTCGCCATATTGCAGGAATTTATATATTATACTTTGAAAATCATTATTTTTAATAAAAAAATTATTATCAATGATTAATTTATCATTTTCTTCATAACTACAATTTTCATCGGAATTTCCTTGCAAAAAAGGAAGAGATTTTGTAAAATATTCACCATTTACTATATGAAACTTATGAAAAAATTTTATGCCTGACTTTTCCTTATGTTTTTTAAATACCTCATACAGTTTATAAATATCTTCATCATTTAATTCTATAAACTGATCAACCAAAATAAAATTTTCATATTTACTTATCAGCCTACAAAATTTTTCCAAATTATAAACCGGTATATCCTCATCCCAAATAAAAATTTCTTTATTCTCAATGCCTAATTTTTTTTCTGTAAAATCTTTTGAAATTATTATAATTTCATTTTCAAAATTATTTATTATAGGGAAAAATTTTTTTAAATTATCCTCAACCCCCTGCCTATCACCTTTAAATATAAGTGTAAACTCTTGCATATTTTTCTCCTCCCCACTCATCATACTTTAACTATATTTCTCCTACTAAAATTATGTTATCTCTAAAAAGCGGATATTTTTTAAGAACTTCGTTGAGAAACTTATTATCTGATAAATAAGTCTCTGCAAGAATTATATCATTAATTTGAATACCCGCTTGTGTTGCAATTTTCATTAAAGTAAACGGTGTAAACCAATAACGATGATCGCTATTTACAATTTCTTTATTTTGCTTTTAATATATATGGGATCTGTTCTTAGCCTCTTAACAAGAGCGGCTACGGTTTTAATGTTTTCTATCTGCATAGCTGTAATAGCCAAGAACATAGTTTCTTTAGGACATCCTTTTCTGCCTGATTCTTTTGACTTGGGAAAATGTTATTAAATCAAGCATTTAGAGTTTTGCAATTTACTCATGATTCTTGGAAAATTAAAATTCTGTAATAATAACGTATTTTAATAAAAATCCAAAGCTACCTTTATAAAAGTTATTAGAGTAAAACTATGTTGTATTAATTTACATAATTTTTATACTTTCCTTTTAATCAATTTAATGATTTTAGTGTAGAAACTCATTTTTAGAATCTACTTATTTCTGTTCTTTGACAAT
>NZ_JBNARB010000036.1:0-3973 GCF_049723235.1 Thermovenabulum sp.
TAAAGGGAAAGCAACACACCTGCAACTATAGCGGTACCAATAACCCCGGCTACATTCGGACCCATGGCATGCATTAATATGAAATTACCCGGTTTTTCTTCCTGCGCAACAACCTGTGCTACCCTTGCAGCCATAGGAACTGCTGATACTCCGGCAGATCCTATTAGAGGATTTACCTTACCGCCCGAAGTCAAATACATCAGTTTACCGAGAAGTACTCCTCCTGCAGTTCCTCCCGCAAAAGCTACCAAACCCATTATCAGTATTTCTATAGTTTGCAGTCTTAAAAAGTTTTCCGCTGTAGCAGTGGCCCCAACTGTTGTGCCTATGAATATGGTAACGATATTTATCAGTTCATTCTGGGCGGTCTTTGATAGCCTGTCTACCACACCGCATTCCCTGAAAAGGTTTCCAAGCATCAAACACCCTATTAATGCGGTTGCAGGGGGCACTAAAAAGCTCGCCAGAACCGTTACTAAGATTGGGAATATTATTTTTTCCGTCTTTGATACGGGGCGTAACTGTTCCATTGTAACGGTTCTTTCTTTTTTCGTCGTCAATAACCTCATTATGGGCGGCTGGATTATGGGCACAAGAGCCATATAGGAATAAGCCGATACCGCTATTGCACCTAACAAATGAGGAGCTAACTTGCTGGAAAGGTAAATGGCTGTCGGACCATCGGCTCCCCCTATTATTCCAATAGATGCTGCTTCTTTAAAGTTAAATCCAAGTAAAGCTGCACCAAGAAAGGCTATGAAAACTCCAAGTTGTGCTGCGGCTCCTAAAAGAAGGCTCTTTGGATACGCAATTAGTGGACCAAAGTCCGTCATAGCTCCCACACCTAAAAATATCAATGGTGGGAATATATCGTACTCTACCCCCCGGTATATCCAGTAAAGGAATCCACCGGGTTCCATTAAATGACCCATGGGGATATTTGTTAAAAGCATTCCAAAGCTAATGGGTACCAAAAGCAAAGGTTCATATTTTTTTACGATAGCAAGGTATAGTAATATACAGGAAATTCCTATCATTATTAATTCTTTCGCGGTTACATTTGCAAAGCCCGTCGTTTTTATGAATTCCACAAAAAGTTTTATTATTTCCAACGAGTTTCACCCTCTCCCGTGTATAATGTAATTATTCCAATACTGCAAGGAGGTCTCCGGTATTTACTGAAGTGCCTTCCGCTACTTCAATAGATACTACCTTGCCATCTTCGGGGGCAAGGATTTCATTTTCCATTTTCATGGCTTCAAGGATCATCAAGCAGTCTCCTTTTTTGACCTGTGTCCCGGGCTTTACTTTTACGGATAGTATTGTTCCGGGCATGGGGGCGTTTACGGTAAGCTTTCCGGTAACGGATTTTTTAGGAGCCGGCTGTGGGGCTGCTTCTTTTGCGGGTTTTGTTTCTGCTTTGGGTGCTTCTACTTTTGGAGTTTCTGAAGCTTTGGGTGTCTCAGCTTTAACGGTGGGTGCAGGGACGGCATCCACACCCAGTTCTTCTACTTCTACCTCATAGGTATTTCCATTAATCGTTATTCTGAATCTTTTCATTTCTTTTTTCTCCTTTCTTAATAGTGTTTTTTAATAGGTTAATTTATGTTAATTTATATGGTTCTTTTTGGGTTAGTTCTTGCAGCTATTCCCCATACCGGGGTTTTTTCATATATTCTTCTTATAGCACCTATCTTTACTGATTCTAATGGTTTTCCTAAATATGCAGCTATTGCTGCCGTTATGGCTGCAATTTCTTCTAAATTTTCTTGAGAAGCTATATTTATCTTTTCTTCATGGAGCACCAATGGACTTTTTAGAGAAGGTTCATCAATTGTTTTTTTTTGCGCATTTTCGGGCTTGTAAAATACGTACCTCATTACATCTAATATCAGTGATAAAAAGTAAAGGGATAGCATGACTATGCCCATGCCGATAACTGCTGCTTTTAATGATTCAATTAATACGTTTTCCATCTTTTTTCCCCCTTTTGGTGTGTATTTTTTTAAACAGGCATGTTGCCGTGTTTTTTATCGGGCCTTGTTTCGCGTTTTGATACGAGCATTTCAAGGGCGCTTATTATTTTTACCCTTGTGTGGGCGGGTTCTATTACATCATCTACATATCCTCTTTTTGCTGCTTGATAGGGGTTGGCGAATTTATCCCGGTATTCTTCTATTTTTTGTTTTCTTGTTTCTACCGGGTTTGAGGATTCTTCTATGTCTTTCCGGAATATTATGTTTGCTGCACCTTCCGGACCCATTACCGCAATTTCTGCTGTGGGCCATGCAAATACTTGATCCGCACCTAAATGTCTCGAACACATGGCTATATATGCTCCACCGTAAGCCTTCCTTACTATTACCGTTATTTTGGGAACGGTGGCTTCGCTGTAGGCGTATAAAAGTTTTGCTCCGTGCCTTATTATTCCGCCGTGTTCCTGGGCTACTCCCGGTAAATATCCGGGGGTATCGGTAAAGGTTATAATGGGGATGTTAAAAGCATCGCAGAACCTTACGAATCTCGCTGCTTTGTCGGAGGCGTTTATATCAAGACATCCTGCAAGTACTTTTGGCTGGTTGGCCAGTATTCCCACACTCCTGCCGTTTATCCTTGCAAAACCCGTTATCATGTTCTGAGCGTAATAGGGTTGAACTTCAAAGAAGTCGCCTTCATCTACGATTAGTCTTATTACTTCTTTCATGTCATAGGGTTTGTTGGGGTCAACGGGTACTACATTGTTTAGCTCGGGGAGTATTTTAATGCCTTCCGCAACGCTTTCTTTCAGCGGTGGGTCTTCTAAGTTGTTCGATGGGAGATAAGATAAAAGTTTTCTAATTTGTTCAAAACATTCTTCTTCGCTATTGGCCATGAAATGGGCTACGCCGCTTTTTGTGTTATGGGCTAAGGCTCCACCTAAATCCTCGGGGCTTACATCTTCTCCGGTTACTGCTTTTATTACCTGAGGGCCGGTGATGAACATCTTGCTCATTTCGTTTACCATGAATATAAAGTCGGTAAGGGCGGGAGAATATACTGCTCCTCCTGCGCAGGGGCCTAAGATTACTGAAATCTGGGGTATTACACCGGAAGCTATGGTGTTCCTGTAGAATATTTCGCCATATCCTTTTAAGGCATCCACACCTTCCTGAATCCTTGCGCCTCCCGAGTCATTTAATCCTATTACAGGAGCTCCCATTTTCATTGCCATATCCATTATTTTTACTATTTTTGCTGCATGCATTTCGCCGAGAGACCCACCTATTACTGTGAAATCCTGGGCAAATACAAATACCAACCTGCCGTCTATTGTGCCGTAGCCCGTTACTACGCCTTCACCGGGGGCTTTTGTGTCTGCCATATCAAAGTCGATGCAGCGGTGCTCTACAAAGGCATCGATTTCTACGAAGCTTCCTTTGTCTAAAAGTTTTTCTATTCTTTCTCTTGCGGTAAGCTTCCCGCTTTCATGCTGTTTTTGTATTTTTTTCTCTCCGCCTCCGAGCTCGACTTCTTTCCTTTTTTGCTTTAAAATTTCTAATTTCTGTTCAAAACTTTCCATATTTATTTTGCTTCCTCCTTTATTTATTTTCTTTCACAAAGTTCTATTAAAACACCTTTTGTAGCTTTGGGATGGATGAAAGCAATCCTGGCTCCACCAGCTCCATATCTTGGTTTTTCATCAATTAGCCTTACTCCCTTTTGTTTTAGTTCTTCTAAGGCTTTTTCAATATCATCTACTCTGAAGGCTATATGCTGTATACCTTCGCCGTTCTTTTCTATGAATTTTGCAATAGGACCTTCGGGGTCGGTCGATTCTAATAGTTCCACTTCGCTGTCACCCACTGGAATAAACACAACCTTTACCTTTTGTTCCTCAACTATTTCTTCTCCATGGACTTCAAGTCCCAATAAATCGGTATAGATCTTTTTTGCTTCTTCCAGGTCTTTAACAGCGATACCAATGTGGTCTATT
>NZ_JBNARB010000037.1:0-2364 GCF_049723235.1 Thermovenabulum sp.
CAGCCCTCTTAAGAGGGTTTGATAATAAAGGAAACTGAGTTTCCGAAAATCTACATAACTAAAATAGGAGGCAAATCATGCAAAGGAAAATATTAAAAGGTTTACTTTCGCAACAATACGAACATCCCTTTGATAAAAAAGCATTGGACACATTGAAATCCCACAAATTCCTTGAAACATTAGTTAGAGCTTTTAATGCACAGGGTATATAAAGGCTTCTTAGGATTCAATATACGGAAGCAATGTGAAGGTGAACGAAAGAAATTTTCCTGAAATTTACTATACATTATGTGAAGCCTCCAGCATCTTGGACATGCCTTTTGTGCCGAAGCTTTACATACAGTGGAGCTACGGGATAAACACCATGACTGCTGGAGTGGAGGAACCTATAATAGTTTTGAATTCAGGGGCTGTTAACCTTCTTTTAAGGGAAGAGCTTTTATTCATCATAGGCATGAGCTGGGACATATAAAGAGTATGCACGTTTTATACCACCAGATGGCGCAGGTTTTTCCGATACTCGGAGAAATAGTAGGCTCAATTACCCTCGGTGCGGGAAAGCTTCTTTCAACAGGGCTTCAGATAGCCCTTTTAAATTGGGTGAGGATGTCAGAGTTTACGGCAGACCGGGCGGGGCTTCTCACCTGTCAGGACCCCGAAGTGGCTGCATCTGCCTTGATGAAGCTTGCGGGAGTGCCACAAAAAATTTTGACCGAATAAGAATAGATGAATTTATAAATCAGGCAAAGGAATTCGAGGATTACGACTACGATGCTTTGGACAAGGTTGCAAAGTATTTGAGCATAATGTGCAGGACCATCCCTGGACGGTAATGAGGGTCTCCGAGCTTTTCAAATGGGTGGAAAGCCGAGGTTACAGGGATATAATTGGAAAATATAAAGCTGAAATTGCTTAAGGGTTTATTAAAAATATAGCACCGGTTGGATGTATTTTAAAAACCGGTGCTTTTTTCTTGCTGTTCTTTGGTAAGTATAACATATTGCTTTCTTCTATAAATACGTAAAAAAGGATTATATTTTTCAATTTTACCATATGACGTGTGAAGGCTATAATATAAGAAGCACCTGAAAGCAAAGTTGGAGGAGGAATAACATTGGAAAATAGAATTTTTTCATCTACTAATGCTATGATTTTGGCTTCATTGGGTATAGTGATAAACATTGTTTTTGGTACAATAGTCCAAACCCTTCAAATACCCCTGTTGTTTTTGGATACCATAGGTACCATTTTTGTGGCAGCAGTACTGGGACCATTTTCAGGAGCTATAACAGGAGGATTGACAAACATAATTCAAGGGATTATTACGAATCCAAAAGATATTCCATTTGCTATAGTAAACGTTGTAGTCGGATTAATAGTTGGGTTCATTTCTAAAAGATACAAGTTTGATTTAAAGATTGCGCTGATTACGGGAGTTATTTTATCGGTAGTTGCACCATTAATTGGGACACCTATAGCTGTGCTTATATATGGCGGTTTGACGGGTGGAGGCACTGATATTATTTTTGCATGGTTATTGGCCAGCGGACAAAAAATTTTTACTGCTGCTTTTATACCTCGGGTAGTTGGCAATTTAATCGATAAAATAACAAGCTGCATTATTGTAAGTATTCTCATTCAAAAACTTCCAAAAAAATTTTTTTTAGGAAAGTGATGTAAGAGTGCTTAGAGGAAAACAAATCATTTATTTAGCCCATTGTGTATTAAATCAAAACTCAGTAGTAAGGGGATGGGAACGGGCACAGGGCGCTTTTAATGATATTATTAAGGTAGTTTTGGACCATAATATTTCCATAATCCAACTGCCATGCCCGGAGTTTACATTTCTAGGAGAAGAAAGGCCTCCAAAAACCAAAAAAGAATATGATACTCCAGAATATAGGAAAGTTTGCGAAGAGTTAGCCGAGAAAGTTATTGCTCAGATGAAGGAATACGCGACTCATGGGTATAAAATTCTTGGTTTGATAGGGATAGAGGAAAGTCCATCGTGCGATACTCTGTGCAGTAAAGGTATTTTTATGGAAGAACTCCAAAAATTAATGGAAAGGGACGGAATAAAAATAAGTACTTTTGACATTTCCGAGAAATATACTGAAGGTGAGTCTAAGGAATTTGTTCAACAATTTAAGGAGTATATTGAAAAATTGATTATTTAAAGTCCTTGTAAGCACCATGTTTATTATAATAATGCTTAAATATAGTTCTTTTTTTATGGCACAATATATGTCAAGAAGTGATGTCATATGAATATGGCTATATGGATGTGCTTTGTTAAGCATAGGCGGTTAGAAAAATGGACTCAACAATAAAATACTACGATGAAAACGCAAAGGCTTTTTTTGA
>NZ_JBNARB010000038.1:0-1867 GCF_049723235.1 Thermovenabulum sp.
TAAATACCGTTTCATTATTATTAATGTTTGTAGATAAAAGAAAGGCTAAAAAAAGAAAATCCAGAATACCGGAAAAGACCTTGTTTACCTTAGCCCTTTTGGGCGGAAGCGCAGGCGTATATTTAGGAATGTATTTTTTTCATCATAAAACCAGGCATTTAAGTTTTACCTTGGGGATCCCGGTGATTATAATAATACAGATATTACTTTTGGGGTACTTAATGCAAAATTTATAATATCCACTATGCCTATAAATCAAGTGAATAAACTATTGATTTAATTTTATAGTCTTACTTCTTTCCGGCCATAATACCTGGCATTTTCCTTCAAACCGCTTAAAGAATTCCTTATCCTGGGTATGAATAGGAATTAAAACCCGGGGCTTTATGGTCTCCACCATTTCTTCAATTCCCGGGCCGTGGATATGGCCGCTGGCGTGAAAACCCGATTTTTCCCTGTCCCTGCCGAGGCTTCCGTATAATTCAAAGCCGAAATATTCAATCCAATTTTTTATTCTGTTGTGGTCTATAAGCATTTCTTCATCATAAGCCTCGCTGGAGGAGTATATATAGGTTCCTCCCTTTGGCTCTATATCCAAAAAGGCGTGAAAATCGTAATAGGAAAAGCAAAGTATGTAATCCTTGGGATTTTGCTTTATAACCTCCGCATCTACTATCTTTGAAGAATCAAATCTATCATATAAAGCCTCTTCCCATTTATCCCGCCGGGTTTTTGGCCTATCATAAAGAAGAATTAAATCCTCCGCCAAAGGATTCGGAATCTCCGGTTCATCCGCACAGTTTAAAGCCTCAAGAAGATAGATATCTTTAGAAGTCAATACCAGTTTTCTTTTTGTTTCCTTAGCTATGGAAAGGAAGGATAAAAGCCTCTCCACATTTCTCGGGCCAAAGTCGGCTACCACTACTCCTTTTGCCTTTTTAACCGCATCGAAGCAGTTTTGCGCCACCTGTTCTTCCGTAACCGGATTTATAGTTCCCGGATGAGTCCCCTCGCATATTAGAGCTACAGGATTTAATTTCGCTGCCTCATTGAAAAATTTCCTGGTAAGTCCCCCGTTTTTTCCGTGAAGCCTCAAATCACCGGTATAGACCACCCACCCTTCCGAAGTTTCAATGGCATAGGCAGAAGCTCCCGGTACGGAATGGTCTACCGGCCAGGAAATCACTCTTAAATCCCCCAGTTCGTTTGTATCTTTGATTTTTCCTAAGGAACAGCACTGAAGGCTCCTGGAACTATCCAAGTTTTCCCAAAAACCGCAGGCTTTTTCCGGAATATATTCCTTATCGGCAATAACATATTTCCTTTGCTTGTAGGGTTTTGATCTGTAATTTCCCGTTTGCAAAAGCCCATCTTTTAATTCCCTCGGGTTAATATAGCAGATCTCCTGAAGTCTGTTTCCGCCGCCCGTATCCTGAAGGGCTTTACATATAAGCGCACTGGAAAGCCCCGTAATTACCGGGATATCCTCGCTTATATAGGAAAAATGACCGCAGTGGTCGTAGTGGGCATGGGAAAGTATTACTCCCCTTACTGTCAGGTACCTGTAATGGGCATGGGAAGAAAACTTTTTCCAAATGCCATTGTATTCCAGGTCCTTCCTGTAAATCCCTTCTAAAGGGGGGAGTATATCCAAACAAAGCAGGTCATATAGTCCAAAGGATGCTCTTGGTGCGAGGAATTCGTCAAAGAATTTCCCTTCCGCGCCAAAATTTGTTCCAAAATCAAAAAACAGGGCATTATCCCCATCTTCCAAAAGAATTTTATTACCCCCGATACATCCAGCCCCGTCGTAGAAAGTAAGGTAAACCGGCATAGTATCACCTTCTTTTTATAAAATTATCTGAAA
>NZ_JBNARB010000039.1:0-1073 GCF_049723235.1 Thermovenabulum sp.
TATTAAAAACAATGTAAAAAGATAATTTAAATAATAACTCACAAGAGGTGTTTTAATGCATTTATATGAAAGGATTTTAAACAAAGACAAAAGAGCAGTAGCAAGACTTATCACACTTATTGAAAATCAAACAAAAGAGGCAAGGGAAGAACTAAAGTATATATATAAAAATACAGGAAATGCAAAAATAATAGGAATAACTGGTCCACCGGGCGCCGGTAAAAGCAGCCTGGTAAATGAACTGGTAAAAACTATTCGAAAAGAGGGGAAGACGGTGGGGGTCATTGCCGTTGACCCCACCAGCCCCTTTTCAGGTGGAGCAATTTTAGGCGACAGAATACGAATGAATGAAATTTCCTTAGACCCCGGTGTTTATATAAGAAGTATGGGAAGTAGAGGATCTTTGGGAGGAATTGCAAAAGCAGCCTTTGACGCGGTTAAAGTGCTTGATGCTTACGGGATGGACTACATAATAATAGAGACGGTAGGAGTAGGACAATCGGAAGTAGACATAGTAAAACTTGCAGATACTGTAGTGCTTGTACTTGTACCGGGACTGGGGGACGACGTTCAAGCGATAAAGGCCGGAATTATGGAAATAGCTGATATTTTTGCCATAAATAAATCAGATAGAGAAGGTGCTGATAGATTAATTATCGAGATTCAGATGATGCTGGATATTGGAATAAAAGAAAACTCCTGGAGACCTCCCGTTTTAAAAACCGTGGCTCTTTCCGGCATGGGTGTACCGGAGCTTTTTGAAGAAGTAAAAAAACATTTAGAATTTCAGAAAAACAACGGGCTATTAGAAGAAAAAAGAATGTTAAGGATAAAAGAGGAGTTTTATAACCATTTAAAAGACATGGTTGCAAAAGAAATTTTAGAAAAAAAATCTCAGAAAATAAGAGAACTTTTAAAAGACATTGAACAAAAGAAATTAGATCCTTATTCTGCTGTAGAAATAATAATAAGTCAAATAAACATTTTGTAACCTGAAGCTAAAATATAAAGAGATTTTAAGGAGGGATTTAAATGAAGACTTTGAAAATAGACCACATTGGTATCGCTGTTAA